>JAFWRC010000283.1 GCA_017508825.1 Lachnospiraceae bacterium | reverse complement strand
CAACCGGCGGAATTATACCGACAGTTTAAGCTCTATTGTGAGGCTGCGAAATACGCAAATCCTTATTCATGGGATTCATTTTCCCATGAGATTCTGCAAAACGACGATGATCTCGTGATCTGTAAATTAAATTTCCCAAAGCCGTTTCGGGAGCCGCTCTGCGAATGCGCCTATGCTTTCCTGTATGAAAAGAAAAAATTCTTCCGAAAGAAGTTTGTGATGCGATATTTTACAAAAGAGATTGGAAGACGGGAGGATGAATATTTCCTTGGAGAGCGGGACGACATCCGCCAGGGAACCATCGGGCCGGTCTGGTTTCTACAGGAGCGCTATGCTTTTAAAGATGAACTGGACTTTTTCAGAAAGATCGTGATGGAGGATATGCCATGAAATACGGAGTGTGCCGATGTGATATAGACCGGTATGAAGAGAAAGCAGAAATGCTAAAATTGTTTGACAGCTATGAAGAAGCATATCAGTATTACCAGTCTGTTGCTTTTAAAGATGCGCCATTTGAGCCGCCTAAAGATCTGTGGATGGCTTTTGTTGAAGAGGATAAAAAACGTATTGTTCAGTTTGACCGGCTGAAGATGGAAAGCAAAGTACGGATCCGGTCATTCCGAATGAGCAAAAATGATAAATAAGGAGGAAGAATATATGCAGGAAAACAGACCTAAATTTTTTGCAAAAATGAGCACCAGGATCACACTTTTGATCAGTGCCGTCGTATTCGTGACGGTTCTGGTCCAGTTCCTGGCAGCGTCCAGCCGGGCATCCGGGGCGATGGAAGAGACCTACTTAAACTACGCACAGAACCTTGCGGAAGAAGCGGCGATCGGTGTGGATTTTGCCACCCGGTTCGGCGAGGAAGCCTATGGCGGATATGCACAGAACCTGGCGCAGGAGGCTGCGATCTCTATCGACTTCTCAAAGCAGTTTGGAGAGGGCATCTATAAGGCTTATGCGCTGAATATGGCGATCGAAGTAGCAAAATGCATCGATACGGCACAGCAGAATGAAGGTTTTGACTTAAATAAGATCTTAGCGGATGTCAATATCAAAGATGTGGAAGGCTCTTATGCTTATCTGGTATCACCAAGCGGTACAATGCTCTGGCATCCGAATGCAGAAAAGATCGGCAATCCGGTGGAAAATGCAGCCGTGAAAGGCATTGTAGCGGATCTTCAGGCCGGAAAAACCGTAGAAGACGGGGCGGTATTGTATGAATACAAAGATGCTTTAAAACTTGCGGGCTATGCGTTTACAAAGGATGGGAACATCCTGATCGTGACGGCAGATTACGACAAGTTTATGAAGATCGATTACGATACCCTGCTCGGAAATATCACGATCGAAGGCGTGGAAGGATCCTATGCTTATATGGTATCGCCGGACGGGACGATGCTGTGGCATACCAATCCGGAAAAGATCGGTAATCCGGTAGAGAATGCCGCTGTAAAAGGGATCGTTTCTGATCTGCAGATGGGCAAGACGGTAACGGATGGCTATTGTATCTACGAGTATAAGGGGGCTCTGAAACTGGCCGGTTATTCCTTTACGGAATCCGGTGATATTGTGCTGGTAACGGCAGATTACGACAAGCTGATCCGCATTGATTATGATACGCTGATCGGCGAGATCGAGATTTCCGGTGTGGCAGGTTCGTACGCTTATATGGTGGCTCCGGATGGTACGATGCTGTATCATACGAATGCTGAAAAGATCGGGCAGCCGGTGGAAAATGCGGCAGTCAAAGGTATTATAGCAGACTTGCAGGCCGGCAAGAGCGTACCGAATGGATCCTGCGCTTATGAATATAAGGGGTCTGATAAAATCGCCGGCTATGCGTTTACCAAGAGCGGCAATATTGTGATCGTAACAGCGGATAAAGATGTGATGATGACCGGAGTAAGCTCTATGAAGAAAGCCATGATCATCTTTGGCATTCTGTGTATGGCAGTATCTGTTGCTCTAGTAGCGGTATTTACCGGTATTCTGTTAAAAGCACTGGAAAAACTGGTTCCGGTGATCCATAAGACGGCGGAATTCGATTACTCTGAGAGCGATGAAGCAGCAAGTATGAGTAAACGCAAGGATGAGATCGGATATATTTCACAGGCACTGGATCAGACCAGAGCGAATATGCGGGAAGTAGTGGAAAACCTGCAGACGACCAGCAGAAATGTGGATCAGAATGTGGAAGACCTGCGGACGATGATCGATCATGTCGGCAATATTTGCAGCGATGATTCCGCAACCACACAGGAACTTGCAGCAGCAATGCAGGAGACTGCAGCAACGGTAGCGGTGATCGACGCCAACATTGAAAATATCCGGCAGAACGCCCGTGGTATCGATGAGATGGCAGCGGAGGGTACCAGACTGGCAGACAGCGTATCCAAGCGTGCGATCAATCTTTCGGAGACAACCGATCAGGCCAGCCAAGATACAATCAAGATGTATGAAACGGTCAAGGTGAAGTCTGAAGATGCAATTCTGGCATCCAAAGCGGTCAATAAGATCAACGAGCTGACGGATGCGATCATGTCGATCTCTTCCCAGACCGGCCTGCTGGCGCTGAATGCATCCATCGAAGCGGCTCGTGCTGGTGAGGCCGGAAGAGGCTTTGCTGTTGTAGCATCCGAGATCAGCAATCTGGCGACCCAGACTTCAGAGACTGTAAAGAATATCTCTGTGATCGTTGCGGAAGTCAATGAGGCAATGAACAAGATGTCCGATTGTCTGTCGCAGACTACCGGCTTTTTGGAGAAAAATGTGCTGTCGGATTACAAGCAGTTCGGTGATGTATCGCTGCAGTATCGGGATGACGCAGACACTTTCGGTACAAGTATGAAAGATATCAAGACGAGTATCGAGGCTCTGAACCAGGAGATCGAGCAGATCACAACGGCGATTGCAGAGATCAACGCAACGATCAGCGATACAACCAATGGCGTAACGGATATTGCCGGCAGGACCGCAGAGATGGCGACGGAAACGGCGGACAGT
>JAFWRC010000282.1 GCA_017508825.1 Lachnospiraceae bacterium | reverse complement strand
TGTTTGTATGCTTCATTCGCATTTCCTTCTATCATGCCGGAGATCAGTTCCTGCTGCCGTCTGGTATCTTTCGTCGTGATCTTCCGTATCTCCAGATTGTTCCGTAATGCCTCTACTGAAACGGATCCCGAAAGATTTACTCCGCTCAACGCATTGTTCAATACATAGGAAGATGTAAACTGGGCCAAGTCCAACTCTGTCCCATCCGGAGCCGTCAGGTTGGAGACCATCTCACCGTCCACTTCATAATTTAAAGTAACAACAGACGATACCTGCGCCGGCTGCCGTTTGAGCTGATAGACTAACAAAGCCAGACTAACACCGGCTACCGCAAACAGCAGCATAAGCCACAGAAATCTCCTGCACTGTGCCTTCATATTATGAATAATATTCACTAAAGAAATGCTATCCCCTTCGTCTTCCAATCCGCTCATCACCAGATTGATCTGAGATGCTTTTCCTGTCTCTTCCTCTTGCGTTACTATCTCTTTTTCGCTCTTTCCACCCATTCTTTCATTCCTTTCACTGCAGATATGCGTCATTACCGTCAAACACACATTGCATAAGTATATGCCAATCCCCCGTATCTGTCAACGAAGCATCCCATTCACTACGTAGAACTCACTGCCATCGTAGCTGACCGTGCCGGTATAGTGATCTGCCAGTTTTCCCCGGACTACATAAAACCATTCGCCGTCATACATTGCAAGCCCCGTGTACTGCGTCTGTGCCTGCCCTTCCGCCAGATAATACCAGTCAGATCCGTTCGGATCCTGTGCCAAGCCGTTTACCTCGCGTAAGATCCGTCCCGCTGCTACATAGAACAGCCCGCCATCATAAGACACATATGCCGCCAGTGTCGTATTCAGCTTTCCGTCTTCAATATAGAACCATTCGCCATCATACTCTGCAAGCCCCGTATATCCGCCCTGCACCTGACCGTTTGCACAGAAATACCAGTCATCCGGATTCTCCGGATCCTGCATCAGACCGTTTGCCTGCTCTGCGATCTTGCCGTTTGCCACATAGAATAAGGACCCCTTATAGAGCGCCATCCCGTTGTACCGGTCCTGCACATTCTTGTACACATACACATGCAGTTTTCCATCTTCTCAGGTCTTCAGATGCGGCGTGCCGTCATCCACATCCCTTGTCAACGCAGAGATCACATAGTTGCCTTCCGTGCCTGTACTGATCCACCTGGTGCCGTTGGACGAATAACAGCTCTGCCCGTTCTCGGATCCTACTTTTGTGGTCGTGCTCCCGAATCTTCCCTCCGGAATGGCTCTTTCCTGCGTGATCGCATAGTCCTCATTTAAAAGCCGCACCACGATGGCAAAACGTTCGCCCTGTTCCAGTAATACCGGCTTTTTCAGCGATACCGTATACTCACCGCGAAATGCGATCTCCCCTGTCGTGACCGCCTCTTCCACCAGGGTGCCGGAAGTCGGGGTATCTCCCTTCACATGACGATAGATCTGTATCGAATACTCCGATGGTTCACTGCCGGCAGCCGCCACTTCAAAGGTCACCGCTTCCAGCCGTTCCTTTACCGCCTCTTCTTTACCGCCCACCGTATAGATATTGGCACAGATTGCCTTCTTCCGGAAGGCATAAAAATGTACCGCCCCGTCATAGTACTAATGATTGTCATAAGGAAAAGACGTTGTCACTTCGTACGTCCACGCAAGATTGGATATGGATGCATCCTCATAAGACAGCCAGAAATAGGATTCATAGGACGCTGCGGTCGTTGTGCTCCAGCTGTTACGGACCAGCCATGCACCGTCGTGCTCCGGAAGCTTATCGTTACACGGCTTAAAATCCGAAGCCGGGAAATCATCATCCCATCCGACGATGGTGATCGCATGATTCGTCGAATTTGCCTTGCTTCCGTAATACGCATTGGTCGCAGTATTATAATACCCGGTGAATGCATAGATGGCGGTGCCTACCGCGCCGTTTTCGAGGATCGCGCCTTTGACCAGATCCCTGTTCTGCAGGTTGATCGCATAGGCGTTTTTCAGATAATACACATCTTTAAATTCCGTACCGGCATCCAGACTGCCGCCCTTGGCGATCTGCGGCGCATCACTGTACGGAGCCGTGCTCTCCGCTGCAAACCCTCTCTGGTGAAAAAGGCTCTGGGCCGCCGTGGATACATTACCGCCGTTATCGAGTTTATTCCCGGAACCGCTCATGATCACACGGTCTCCGGTATCACCGGCCACAGACGGTTCCCCATCCGTATAGCACCAATAGGCTAAATGCAGTTCGCTCAGATCCGTGTTCTTACCTGCCATTCCATGTTTAATAAGATAAAACTCCGCCAAAGACATGGCAGAGTGTGCCCAGCAACTGCCATACGGCTCCTGGTTTCTGGTCGCAGGATAGTTTTCCTGGAAATAGCTGAGCCATTTGCCGTCATGCGCGTAGGGAAAAGCTCGCTCCGACACCGAAGAGGATACCCCCGGTGCACTCATCAAAAGCTGTACATCCTCCGTCTCACCACTCAGCCCGTTTCTTAAACTGTAAAAATCCCGGTCAGTTTCCAAAACCGGAACATCTTCTTCCCCGGGGATCTCATAATACCCCGTTATGATCTCTTCTTTATCGGCAGCAGTATCGGCATCAGTATCGGCAGCCGTATCGCTCTCTTCTCCGCATTCCTCCGATGCCGGAATTTCTGTCTCCGATTCTCCCTCAGCATACACAGGAAACGCATCTATGAAGATCATAGAT
>JAFWRC010000281.1 GCA_017508825.1 Lachnospiraceae bacterium | reverse complement strand
TCCGGAAAATCTCCGGTGGGTACGCCTTTGGTAAGATTCTCTGTCATCCACCGGTCAAAATCTTCCACGGTCTTAATATTCGCATCCAGGTATTCATCTTCCAAAATATCGCCATAGTAATCCAGGGAATAAATTCCTTCCGAAACCGTCTTAAAAGAATCCAGTGTCTTCTGTTCTGCTTCCGTAACTGCCTCCGAAGGATCCGCCCCGTCCTCTGTCAACGCCGGATCATTCATAGCTTCCAATACTGCCCGTTGTACCGAATCCGGAACCCCCTCATCTTCTCCAACCCCGAATAACAGATAATCCAACGTATCCGGTGCCGGATCCACATGCTGCTGACGATCATACCGCTGCATTACGCCCAATATCCAAAACACAAAAAACACGACAAACAATACGATGCCCAGCCCTATGATCACTTTCTTTTTCATAGTTTTTTATCCCCCTGCTGAATATTTTAACTATCCTATCATACCAAATGCCCCGGGGAGAATAAACAGGAAAATTACAGCATCACACGGGATAGTTTTTACAGAATTTTGATCTCTTCCATATATTTCAGCGGTACCGCATCGGTCAGCCAGACGCCGCTCGAAGACCGACAAAACTTATACCCGTCCCGGTACATCTGCTGTGCATCGATCTGATACAAAACCAGCTTTCCGTGTCTGCGGCCCACTTCCTTCGCTGCATCGATTCTTTCCGATAAATGAACGAACAGCCGATCTTTTTTCTTCAGCCCTTCCGCCGCAATCCCGGCCCTGTACTTCTCTGCGCTGCCGTGATATAAAACTGCCGGCGGCTCTGCTTCCTCGTATCCCAGATCCACCGGAACGGAATGTCCATGGACAGCGCGGATCCTTTTTCCGTCTTCGCTGAACTCATACCGTTGCTTATCCGGTGCTACTGCCATCTTATGCAGCAATTCTTCCGTCAGCGGATACTTCGGCTGCACCTTTGCAACCAGATCCGTCACATCCGTCCAGCCATGTTCATCCAGGACCACGCCGGCCTCCTCTGGATGATGCCGCAACAGATAGGATACATATTTTCCCATACTCACATATTCGTTTGTCATTTTCTTCCCCTCATCTTTCAAACTTTTTCTATTCTAACATATTTTTTTAACATATTTTTTCTCACATATTTATCCGCCATCAATAAATACCGATCACTTATCAAAATGAAATACTTCTCCTCTGGCCCGGAACGGCAGCGTACCGCCTCTCGGAAGCAGGTAGGCATGATCCCGCTTCACCGTCAGGTCCGGTTCGATATAGCCATCCGTTATGATCAGGATCGGCGCATCCTTTGGTAAGTCTTTTGCTTTTTCCAGCATGTCCACACCCGGCTGCAGTATCGTGCCGCCGCGACCTTTTACCTCCACACGTCCCGCGATATCCTCCGGCGAAATATAACCTGCGTCATAGGCATCCGCATCACAGAATACCACTCTTGCATACGGCACCTCTTTGGCTGCGGAATAACTGGCGATCGCGCCAAGCGCATAACCGATCTTTTCCGCATTCATGGAACCCGAAGTATCTACCACCACGCCAAAGGTCCTGCTGTATTCCGGGATATCTGCCGCTACATACCGTGGTCTGGGGATATCCGGTGTGCTGCCCTGCCGGCGGCTCGGCCTGGCATAAGTGCGTTTGGGTTCGATTGGCAGGAAGTGCACATCAAACCACTGCCCCAGTTTTACGTCCCATGGGATCGGCGGCATCGCCAGCGCGCGGATCTCCTGTACCAGTCCCGCGGGGATCAGCCCCCGTCCGCTGCCCAGATGGTATTCCAGCCCCTGCTGCATTGCGCTTCTGCAAAACTCATCCAGATCCATGGCATTCCGGTAACCGGGACGCACCCGGTGATCCCCGATCACATCTCCCCGGCCATAGCCCCGCAGCGTCTGCACTTTCCGGTATTTTCTGAGATCCGTAACGATGCGGTCATAGATCTCCTCCGCAGAAAGCCCCGCCAGTTCTTCGTCATACAGGATTCCGTCCAACGGCATCTTTCCCACCTGCATCTCTTTCAGCCAGCCGTTGATCACATAATCGCAGGCCACATTCCACAGATACCGGTCTCTTCCGAGACAGCGGTCATAATGCTGCAGTCCCACATGCAGATACTCATGCGCCAGTACAAAACGCAGTTCTTCCTCATCCAGCCGTGCCGCCGGATTCACATAAATCTCCATATCCGTAACACTGACCGCAGCGATGGAGATCTCTTCGCGGTGGCAAAGATCCGCATCCTCAATGATCTTAAAACCGGCTGCCATGCCGCCCAAAAGCGGATAATGATTGATAAACCATTCTGCCGCTCTTTTCCCCCGTGTCTTAACCTGCTTCTCTTCAAAACTGTGACCGCCCGCCGTGCTCACCGCCGCCGATACCGAATAGGCCAGCGCGGTCGCAAAGTATTCCGTCGGCCGGGTGTTATAACGATAGTTCTTCTCATACGTCAGCGGCTTGTCCAGTCCCTCCATATCCGGATAGCCTTTCACACCGGTGCCGAAATACAGATCTTCCGGTACACCGTTCTGCTGCAGATTCCGGTAGATCGCAATCTCATCTTTTCCGAGAGCCGCTGTGTCTGCGGCCGTCCTTCCCGGATTTCTCCCGAATTTGATCTCTTCCAGAAAGCGTGTCACATAGATATCGCACGCCAGATTCCAAAGCGCACGGTCAAAATTTAATATGCGATGATAACTTCCGTCCGCTTCCAATCGTTCCTGATAGGGCACTTTATCCGCATCAAAATGCCCGAAAGCATAATGCAGTTTGCAGTGCGCATACAGAAACGCCCATTCTTCCGGACTGTGCGTGATATCCTTATTCAGCCATATATACCCACCGGCATCCGCTACGGCGCTCGCTTTTCCCAGCCGGTCTTTTTTCCGGATCTCCGGTTTTCCGTACAGCCTTGAAAAGAGCGGGCTCTGTTTGATGATCTCCAAACCAAGCAATAATGCCTCTTCATTCGGACTGATCCGTTCTGTTTTCTTTCCCATATTACTTTATCCTTGTCTGTGCATCCGCCGTTGGCAAAGTCAACGCAGTTTAATTTGCATTGGCTTTATTCACCAGTCTCGGCAGGTCGCGTACGATCTCCACCATAAACCAGTCCGGCAGCACCTCGTTATCGTCTGCTGATACGACCATCTGCGCCAGTTCATAATTGATGCTGCTGAGTTCCTTGATCAGCGCCTTTGCCCTGTGGGTAAGGAACTGCCCGTCCTTGCTCATCTTCTCCTTATTTGCAGGGAGTTCCAGCAAAAGTTTTGCACGGAAGGACTGTGCCAGGAAGTACAGTACATCCCGCTCTTCCGGTCTGCCCGGCCAGCGCGCATCGCCCTTGATGATCGCGCTTAAGATATCCTTGTTGTGCAGCGTTCGGCTGTAAGCAACAAACATACCCGCATGTGACGGGCTGACACTGCCGTAAGCCAGCACCTTAAGGATCTCATGTGAGATTTCAACGCCTTCTTCTCCTGCGTGATACTCCTTCAGTGCATCGCTTAACATATGCCAGCTGCGCGGTGTGGAATACGGCTCCTCCGTCTTGGGTGGTTCACTAAAGAGATGATCCGGCCGCTGCGTGATATAATCGATCACCCAGGGATGCAGATGGTTCTCATAGGCCCAGTCCAGCCACTGGCTGGTATTTGCCACCAGCTGCACATGAAACATACGGTTGACCAGTGCCGATGACATGGTCTTTACGATCGCTCCGTCCTGCGAACGATTGCCCGCGCCGATCACCACGCTGCCCTCCGGCAGATGGTATTCGCCGACACGGTGTTCATGGATCAGACTGTAAAAAGCTTTCTGCACTTCCTGAGAGCACGCATTCAGCTCATCCAGAAACAGCACATACGGTTCTTTTTTGGCGATCATCTTCGGCGGTAAAAATTCGGATGTTTCGTCCGCAATGCGCGGAATGCCGATGATATCTTCCGGCGCCAGCTGGCTTCCCAGAAGCGATACACATTCCATGCCCACTTCATCCGCAAACTTCTGTACCAACGCAGATTTGCCGATGCCCGGCGCGCCCCAGATAAAGACCGGACGCACCGGCGCGATGTTCAGCAAAATATCGGTCAATTCATTCGGTGTTACATTAAATGCTAAATTCATAAACTTATTTACCTCCATGGTATCGGCAGGATTACTTCATAATCCTGCCACATCGGTCGGCGCGATGCATAATCAGGACTTCGTCCTAATCGCGCCTTCCTCCAGCCTTATAGTTGTATACCGGGCGGATGATCCGGTCGATGGTGACCGTCTCACCGATCACACCTTCGATATCCTCCAGCGTACGGTAGGCAAACGGCGCTTCATCCAGCGTTCCTTCGTTGATACAGGTCGAGTAGATACCTTTCATAACCTTCTTAAACTCCGAAACCGTATGCCGGCTGTCCACATCCGTCCGCTTGCAGATCCTGCCTGCGCCATGCGGTGCGGAACAGTTCCATTCTTCATTACCTCTTCCGGCGCCCAGGATCACACCGTCTTTCATATTGATCGGGATGATCACGCGCTCCCCTTCCATTGCGCTGATCGAACCTTTTCGCAGGATCGGCGCATCCGCATTACGGAAATCCACATAGTTGTGAATACAGGTAAACGCATCTTCCGTCTTCCACTTCATTCCGCGTACGATACTGTCAACGATTGCCTCACGGTTGATCTTTGCAAACTCCTGCATCACTTCCAGATCGTGCAGATAGTCTTCCATCAGAGCTCCGGAGATACAGGTCATTTCATAGGATGCATAGCCGCCCTCTTTTTTCATCTGCATCTCTTTCTGTCCGGCGTGCAGATAATATTCCGCCACTTCCATCCCCAGATGCCGGCTGCCGGAATGCACGATCAGATAGATATTTCCGTCTTCATCCCGATCCAGCTCGATGAAATGATTACCGCCTCCCAGGGTCCCTATGCTGCGCATTGCCTTGCCTGCATTGATGTGCTTATAGCAGCGCAGCCTGCCCAGATCGATACGGTCTGCATACTTATGCGTATTCTTGCGGATCTGTGGCCCCACCGGTACCTCTTCCCGGATCACGGTATCCAGCTTCTGAAACTCCAATCCCTTTGCTTTTATTCTTGCCAGTGTCATACCACAGCCGATATCAACGCCTACCAGGCTCGGCAGGATGCTGTTTCCGATGGTCATGGTCAGTCCGACCGTTGCCACTTTCCCCGGATGCACATCCGGCATCACGCGGATCTTGCTGCCCGCCGCGCTCGGGTGATTGCAGATCATCTGGATCTGCGCACGCGCATGTTCCTCCAGTGCATACTCCTCATTCTTCACCGTATACACCTGCGCGTTGGTATATTTTCCGTAAATCGTTATCATAAATAAAATCTTCCTTTCATCAAAACTACTCGTAGCGATCGTGTCTGTCCTTATCTTTCTGTCTGCGTACTTTCACAGACTCCGCTTTTTTCGAACACTTCCGCGGCTCATACTTCGGACAGTTTTTACACTTCTTCAGATCTACCTTTACAAATCCTTTTTTGCAGTCTTCCCCTTTACACACATAATGTACGCAGGGATTCACTCTGTCTTTCATTTTTTCTTCCTCCTGAAAAAACATACGAAAAAAACACCCTTTTCGTCGTTCGACGATCAGAGGTGTTCTGTTATCCTGCGTTATACTTTTATCCGAGAAATCCTATTCGATCACTACCACAAAAATACACCGCGGACAACGTATGCCTCTGCTGTCTGCATCATTCTGTTCTGTATTGTTTGCTGTAGCATGTTGTCCTCCTTTCGGTGCTGTGGTGAATAGTTACAATGAAAACGAGACTCGTGCATGTCTCTGATTTTGCAGTATAGCTTTATTTTTCGTTTCTGTCAACAAAAATAATTTCTGCTGACAGAAACGTCTTTATTGCCGGAAGCATCCGCGAAAGCTTTTTTAGTCGGATGCTTTAAAGTTATAGATTGGCTTCATCACATCAATCACCTCTACCGACTCTTTGATCACATCAATGATGTCGTTTAATGACTTATATGCCATCGGAGCCTCATCCAGCGTTTTCTCATTGACAGAAGTTGTATAGATCCCTTTCATTTCCTCCTTATACTCCTCCATAGAAAGCGTGTTCTTTGCCTTGGATCTGGACATGACCCTTCCTGCTCCGTGCGGCGCGGAATAGTTCCACTCCGGGTTGCCTTTTCCGATCGCAAGCACGCTTCCGTCCCGCATATTGATCGGGATCAGTACTTTTTCCCCTGCATGTGCCGCGATGGCGCCTTTCCGCAGGATCATCTCGTCTGTATCGATATAGTTGTGAATGGTATGGAACGCCTCACCGCCGCTGATGCCGGTACGCTCCAGCAGGATCTCCGCCATCTTCTCCCGGTTTCTTCTTGCAAACCGCTGGCAGATCACCACATCATGCAGATAGTTCTCCAGGTATTTTCCGGACAGGTAGCAGAGATCTTCCGGGATCGGCGTATCACTCTGATACACCTGCCAGTGCAGCTGTTTCAGCGCCTCCTGGATCTCATTTCTTCTTCCCTGCTCCTTGTAGGTACGGATGATCTCATCACGCTGCTCCAGATAGTCCCCGTAGCCCCGGCTTAAGTTGATGGCCAGATTCTGGTACAGATCCGCCACCTGCTTGCCGAGATTACGGCTGCCTGAATGGATCACCAGATAATTCGTTCCGTCCGCAGCGCGGTCGACTTCTATGAAATGATTGCCGCCCCCCAGGGTTCCCAGGGATCTTTCGAGCCATTTCATCTCTTTCAGTTCTCTGTAGCAGCGCAGACCGGTCAGGTCAAAACGTTCCTGTCGTC
Organism: Lachnospiraceae bacterium; assembly: GCA_017508825.1. Classification (GTDB taxonomy): domain Bacteria; phylum Bacillota; class Clostridia; order Lachnospirales; family Lachnospiraceae; genus NK4A136. The sequence continues at coordinate 55,059 of JAFWRC010000281.1, read as the reverse complement.
CTTCCCATACATTCATGCCGGAAGGGATATAGTGCGCTGCTTCATCCAGCTTTTCCAGATCAATATCCGCTTTGCCCAGATTTACGGTATACATGCCGCAGCCGATATCGACGCCAACGACATTCGGAACCGCCTTGTCCACCACGGTCATGGTGGTACCGATCGTGCAGCCTTTGCCTGCGTGTACATCCGGCATGATACGGATCTTTGCCCCCTCTGTGAACGGATAATCACACATCCGTCTGACCTGCTCGATTGCCTCTTCCTCTACAACTGTCGCATAACATAATGCAGTATTTACTTTCCCTTTGATCTCGATCATTGCCTTATCTTCCTTTCCTGATCATTTAATTTTATTCATCTCGCCCTTCGTTATCTGCATTATATTTTAAAATACAGCGCTCTGTAAAATCAAAAAAGGTGCGAACCTCATCGATCCGCACCTCACAACGATCGGTATGAACTTATTCCGCAAAGATACGTTTCAGATGATCTTCCATCTCCTGAATATGCACATATTCATAACTGCCGTCTGCATGACGAAGTCTTCCGAGCACACTGGCAAAATATACATCCAGCTCATCACCATTGTGCAGATCCATAACATACGCCACCTTTTCACCTTCAAACATCTCATCCTCAGCGTTGATCGGGTAGTATTCGACCGACAGCAAAGTTTTCAACTGATCCGGGTCAGTGATCTCCAGTTCCCGTCCGTCCTGATCGGTAACCGTGATCTGATCTGTATCCAAAGTCGCATATACATTGTTCTTGTTATTCTCTTCCGCAATTTCATTAACAATATCGTATAATTCTGCCGGCACCTGAAATACCTCGCCGGTAGACTTACAAACACCATACTCATCCCCGATATCCAACACCAGATCATCATTAATGGACAACTCATAATAATCCATAAGATGATCGTACATGATGTGTCCATATTCTTCCGATTGGGAATTTTCCGTAATAGCGGACAACTCCGGAAGGATCTCCGATAACCCGGTCAGTGCATCACCGCTTACCTCTACCGTATTGCAGGGGATGGTATCACTGATTATATCACCGGTAGCAATATTATATCCGTTGTAATACCGAACGGACACTCCCTCTACTTCCGCCGTTACGATCCCCCCGGTAATCGGATCGTTATCCGGTTCTGTTGTTGTGCCCGGTTCCTGTGCGATCGGTTCCTGTATAGTTGGTTCCGTTGTGACCTTAGGCTCCGGTGCATCTCCGATGCTTCCTCGTGATGCGGACTGCTCATTGTTTCCGCACGCACACAGCATCCCTGCCGCCATCATCACCATGACGGCCTTTTTCATTCTGTTCGTCTTTTTCATAATTTTCCCCTCATCTTTTCTTATCCTGTCCTCAGATTTTACTTTCCGTATTATACCATGCAATCCTGCAGAACCGATAATTTTTCTTAAGAGTACATTGCAGCCGATTTTCGAAATGCTACTTGATTGCTACCAGTACGGCCTCTTCCGGAGCAAAATAATCCTCCGAATTGCTGCTGAGCCCACAGGGACGTTTCTCCGGCTCTTTTGGGGCCAAAGAACCGTCCCATGGCTCACTTTTCGTTTATTTTACCAATTGATTTAACCGAATATATGTTCTATATTATATACAAGAACGTATGTTTGTCTCAAATTACCACAGAAGGAGAAAACATCTTTATGATCCAGGCGCCGCATGCCTACATAGCAATCGATCTGAAGTCATTTTACGCATCTGTAGAGTGTGTGGAACGCGACCTGGATCCGCTTACCACTAATCTGGTGGTAGCCGACAATACCCGCACGGACAAGACCATCTGTCTGGCCGTCTCACCGTCATTAAAATCCTACGGGATCCCCGGCCGCCCGAGATTGTTCGAAGTCATTCAGGCCGTAAAGGAGATCAATGCGGAACGCAGATCCCATGCCCCATGCCGGCGTTTTACCGGCAAGTCTTATTTTTTACCGGAGTTGAATTCGAACCCCGCACTGGAACTGGACTATATCACTGCCGTGCCTCGCATGCTCCTGTATATGCAGTACAGCACCAGGATCTACAGGATCTATCTGCGTTACGTTGCCCCGGAAGACATCCATGTCTACTCATGCGACGAAGTGTTTATTGATGTAACACAGTACCTTTCCCTTTACAACAAAAACGCGCACGATCTTGCGATCACTATGATCCGGGATGTTCTGACCGAAACCGGCATCACCGCGACCGCCGGGATCGGCACAAACCTGTTTTTAAGCAAGGTAGCTATGGATATCGTAGCAAAGCATATGCCCGCCGATGAAAGCGGCGTGCGTATCGCCTCCCTGGACGAGTACAGTTTTCGCGAAAAACTCTGGGATCATACCCCCATCACTGACTTCTGGCGTGTCGGCGGCGGCACAGCGCGCAGACTGTACAATCTCGGGCTGGTCACTATGGGGGATGTTGCCCACTATTCCGAGCACGATGAACGGCATCTGTACAAAACCTTCGGGATCAACGCCGAATTGCTGATCGACCATGCCTGGGGATGGGAACCGGTCACGATCGAGCACATCAAGCAGTACCGTCCGGCGGTCAACAGCTTATCCTCCGGGCAGGTCCTGCAGCGCCCCTACAGGTATGACGAATGCCTGATCATTGTACGGGAGATGACCGACCTGCTCTCTCTTGATCTGGTACGTAAGGGATTGGTGACCGACCAGCTGGTTCTCTACATCGGATATGAGTGCATCAAAGATCCGTCACAGCTGAAGGACTATGACGGCGAACTGCATCTCGACTACTACGGACGAATCACGCCAAAGCACGCTGCCGGTACGGCCAATATTCACCGCTATACCGCTTCCACACAGCTGCTCACCACCGCCGTAATGGAACTTTATGAAGCGATCACAGATACCCGTCTGCTGATACGGCGCGTAAACATATGCGCATGCCGTGTCGTCCCGGAAGGCTCCGTGCCGGCGCATCCGGAGTACGAACAGCTGGATCTGTTTACGGATTATGACGCTCTGGAACGCGCCAGACAGGAAGAAGATATCCGTCTGGAAAAAGAAAAAGCGCTGCAGCTCGCAACGCTTAAGATCAAAGATAAGTTTGGAAAAAATGCGATCCTGAAGGGAACCAACTTCCTGGAAGGCGCTATGACAAGGCAGCGAAACCAGTGGATCGGCGGTCACCGCGCGTAAACCCTGTTTTGTTTTACATCGATATCACTGCCATCAAGCCATCTCATATACTTCTGCTCCTCAATAGGTTACTTCTTACCTGGCCATGTAAAAATGGTTTTTCCATTCGCCTTAAGGGATGCGCTAACTATGATATCTCTTACTTTCAACTCCTCAAACACCTCATAGAAGCGCTTTTCGAAAGCGTCATAATCATCAAACACCAGATTGTCCATCTTTATATTCACTTCCGGCATGATAATCCCATGATGATCACACCACCAATCCGGTTTTTCATCTCTCCACTCCGCATATAAATGACCTTTCCATTTTTCTCCGTATGCGGATAACAGCAACGATCTGTTTTCTTTTTTCTCCTGCTGCTCCGGTGATTCCATCTGAAATCCGACAAGATCATAATTTTGTGCCTGATTCTCAATATATATTCTTCCGCATTTCGGGCACTGATAGATCTCCCGCATTAACAGATCATGAATTTTATTATATACATCGATCCGATCAATATGCTGCTTCTCCAACTTTTCAATAAGATCCCATAACGTATTGAAATCCTGATCGGCTATAATCTTCCCTTTGTAAGGAAGATTATCCGCCGTATCATGGATCACATAGCCGCACTGACATGAAAAATGCATTTTGTTATCTTCTCCTACAGTGCCTTAACGAAAAAACGATCCATCGCAGAATGGACCACTTCCTTCGGCCGCTCGATCTCTTTATATCCGCATTTTTCGTAGATGTGGATCGCCGCCTGCAGATTATCATGCGTTTCCAGGTAGGATTGCTTATAGCCCGCCTCGCGCATTTTATCCTCAATGAATCCGATCATTTCATAGCCAATTCCGGAACCCTTAGCAGAATCCGCAAGATACAGCTTCTGAAGCTCCGCCGTATCTGCCATCAGTTCAAAACGTGCGTAACCGATCCCACCGATCACTGTACCGTTCGCATCCTCGATAACAAAATATCTACGCTCATCCCTGCCGTAAAAGTCACTCAGATGATCCAGCCCCTCATCAAAATACACCGTCCCGGGGATATCCAGTCCAAACTGTTTCAAATTATCTCTTACCAGCGCAGCAACAGCCTCGTTGTCTGCCTCTGTCATTTCTCTGTACTTCAACATTTGCAATCCTTTTCTATGTTGCTATTCTTCTACAGGTTTCAGCATTTCACCGATCGCGCTGCGGAATTCCCCGAAATGTTTCGGAAAGTTCGCCGATCCCGATGCCTTTATCGTTTCGTCATCATTGACTATGGCTTCAAACGAAAACATCTCTCCGTCTTTTACTCCCGGGGGATGCTTTCCATGAAATCCATCCCACTTCAGGATCCCGCATTCGTTCAGCAGGCTGAGCATAGTATCTGCCGGACAATCTGCGATCCTCCGAAGCCGCCGGTCATCCTTCTCATCCTGATAATACATCTCGTATTCCGCTATGGCCGCCGTATCGCCCTGCCGGATGATCTCATACTCGCAAATACAGCGCATACCGCTGATTCGCCAGAATACCCGCTCAAAAGATACGACCTGTTTTGTGCTGAATAATCCCATCGCTTCAGCCCTTTATTTCAAAATCCTGGAAAACTCCAACGCCTTCCCTGCATCCCCATCCACTTTCAGTTTGCCTGTTCCGAATGCCAGAACCGGATCCAGCTTGCCATCCAGCAATTTATTGAAATCCGTCAGGCTCATCGTAACCGCGCAGTTCCGGTCGATATACTCATACGGCTCCACACGGATCTTATGATCCTTGATCTCCACATAGAACACGCCGCTTTCTTTCCCGGTAATATTCACCTGTACCGCCAGGAAATCTTTATCCGAAACATCCTTCTGCGCCGCCATCGTTCTTACCTTTTCTAACAATTCATTAAATGTCATTTTGACCCTCTCCTGATTCAGCGTTTTCAAACAGGCCACGGGGACGGTTCTCCGGCTCATTTTGAGCCACAGAACCGTCCCCATGGCTCATACGTATAACGCATTATACCATGAGATAGTCCTTCTGACAAACCGGCGCATTTCCCCAAAGTGCAAAAAACGCCCGTCAAAGAAAGTATTTCTTTCTGTTGACGGGCGTCATTTCGCATTTAATTATGCGCTTATTTCACGACTGTTACTTTACCTGTAATATTCGTATTCGGATCACTTGTGGTCGGAGTAACCACCTTGATATTCGTGATCTTTACGCGTACCTGTCCATTACCGTTAAACGGCAGATTACTTAAATTCGAGTCGGTACGAACGCAGATCCTGCCCAGCTCCTCTGTCCAGACCAGGATCTGACCCGGCTGCGATACGATCATATAGTCACCATACAACGTCTTCGATTTCTGCAGGTAAATCTTGATCTGCGCCTGCTTTGCCTTCTCCAGCTGTGAGCGTAAGTTTTTCAGCGCATCACAATAGGCGATATAGCGATCCACTTTTTTGCCGCGATGGGTACCGGTGATATGAAATACTGCGTTTTTTGCCATTTCTTCTGCTGAAGAATAGCGTGCAATATCGCGAGTATCCATATTGATCGCAATGGTAAGGTCTGTATTGGTGCTCTTGCAGGTAAACGGGCAGACCGTAGACCACTGTGCATACTTTTTATTACCGGTGATCTGCTTTGCTTTCACCAGACTGTCAACCGTCTTGATCAGTTTCTGGTAATACGAATTGTCCTGCGTGATCACCAGATCGAAGCCTGCAACGATCGTTCCGGTTGTTGTCGGTGTTACAGTCGCTCCTCCATTTGCCACACCTTCTGCAGTGATCAGACCGACCTCACAGATCTTTTCTGTCTCCGACGCCCCTTCTGCATGCGCATAAATGGGCATTCCTGCTGTAGCGAGCTGTCCGGTAAGCACAATTCCTGACAGCATCGTTACGATCCTTCGTGTTACTTTTACAGGTTTGTCTTTCATTTTAAGCCCCCCTCTCAAAACTCTCAAATAATGTAGGTTTTCAGGTTACTATATCGATCGATATAACAGCTATTATATATCTGCCGGATAATAATACAACCTACCCGGCTTGTCATGTATGCTACTATAAGTTGCATGCGCCATAGGGACGGTTCTCCGGCTCGTTCCGGGCCATAGAACCGTCCCCATGACTCAGCCGTGTTTTTCCCGGTTGACGATCACGATGCCTGCGCAAACGAGCAGCAATGCCAGGATACTGAAGATCCCGAGAGCGGAGCCTTCTTTCAGCAGCACGGCAGAAAGGATCACGCCAAACACCGGATTCATAAAGCCATATACCGCAATTTTCGAAACCGGATTGTATTTCAGGATCCTGCTCCAAAGCGTATAAGCCGCCGCAGAGACAAAGGACAGATACAGGAGCACCGCCCACGATCCGTCTTCAGTGAAGTGCAGCGTTCCGCCCGGGATCAGTCCCACGATTGTCATCAGGATCCCGCCCAGAAAGAACTGGTATCCGCTGATCATTACCGTATCGTACGTTCCTGAATATTTCTTCATAAAGACCGATGAAAATGCATAGCAGAATGTACACAAAAAAACGAGCAGATCCCCTTTGAGGAAACTGCCTTCTCCTAAAGAGCCGCCTGCCACATTGATAAGAATCACGCCGAGAAACCCGACGATGCTTCCGGCAATCTTGCGCATGGTAAGCTTCTCCTGCCGGAAGATCAGACTCGAAACCAGGATTGCTACAAACACATTGGTTCCGATGATGATCGCGCCGCGGACACCGCTGGTATGCGCCAGCCCGATATAGTACAGAATGTACTGTCCGACCGTCTGAAACATTGAGACCACCATGACCGGCCGGAGTTCTGCTTTTTTCGGCAGCATCAGCTTCTTTTGCGTTATGCTTCCGAACAGTATCACCATCAGTCCTGCGATCGTAAAACGGATACCGGCAAACAGGATCTGTGAAGCCGTTTCCGATGCGTCCAGATCCAGCAGCCGGTAACCGATCTTTACAAACGGGAATGCGCTTCCCCATAGCAGACTGCAGATCATGGTTCCGAAGATCACTGCCGTATTCTTTTCAAAAAATGCCTTCTTTTCCATAAACAGCTAAACTACAAACTACAAAAACTACAAACAGCAAACTACAAAACAATAAACTGCAAAACTCAAAACTATAAACTACAAAAACGATAACTGCTCATTCTCAATCTCTATCTGCAAAACAGGCGCTTCCGTTTTGAGCAGATATTCATAATCGCCCGAAAACCACTCTTCCATACATTCGCCCGGAATGATGAGCGGCATCCGGTCATGGATCCTGCACATCTCACCGGCCGCCTGCCGGGTGATGATCACAAAACGCTCCTGCCCGTTACGGATCCCGTAAAATCCGGCAAAATAGATCAACTCTTTCTCCGGCCGGCGTATTGTTGCTTTCTGTTTTTCTTTATCCCATTCATAAAAACCGCTTGCCGGGATCAGACACCGTCGATGCATCACATCTTCGCAGAACATCGGCTTCTCATGCAGTGTCTCCACTCTGGCATTGATCACCAGACCGCCGGAATTTTTCGAAGGATAGCCCCAGGATAATACGCCGCCTTCCATTCCCCGGCATCCCTGCCGGAGGATCAGCGCTTTTTCCGACGGACAGACATCCCCGGTATATAACGCATAATCTGCCGGTATCATAAATGCCGGCAGATTATCATACATTTTATGTTGAATATAGTATCGTCCACACATGGTATATCTTGCTTCTTTCTGCGTTCTGTCGCGCTACAGCATTATACCACGTTACAGATCTTCTGACAAAAGATTTGATTTCAGCGCTTAACTCTCCAATGGTCGGTTCCCGGTATTACATATACTGCCTTACAAATTCGACAGCAGCCTGCAGATCTTCTTCGTTCGGTCTTCCTTTGTGGATCCCTTTAAATTCGCCCCTGCAATGAAATTCTTTTTCATCCATAGCGATCCCCGCCTTATCTGCAACCGCCTTTACTTTTTTGTATGTCGAATTCAGAAGGCACGCCGATCCGAAATTAACAATCTTTCCGACCTTTTCTTTATCTAAAGCGTTCACAAACGCTTTGACCTCCGGATCAATATCAAATGCATAGTAGGAATTTCCCAGGAACAGGATATCCACCTTCTCGTTTACCGTCTCGCTAACCGGAAGCGCTTCTACTCCGAGTTCTTTCGCGATCGCCTCTGCAAGTCTTTTGGTATTACCGGTTTTTGTATAATATCTTACTGCATATTTCATTGACTTACTCCTCTAAATATTTGTACAGCAGTCTGTACAGCTCTTTTGCGTCTTTTTCCGAAAGTGATGATCCGCTTGCTGCGATCTTCCGAGGTATGTCCTTGCACGCCTCTTTCAGCGCATTCCCCTTTTCGGTAATGCAAACCACAGTTACGCGTTCGTCCTCTTTCGATCTGGCTCTGGTGATATACCCTTCTTTTTCCAGATGCTTCAGAAGCGGCGTCAGCGTCCCTGCGTCCAGATGCAGGATCGCGCCGAGCTGCCCGACATTCACGCTTTCCTTCTCCCACAATACCATAAAGACAACGTACTGCGTATAGGTAAGCCCTAGAGGTTTCAGGTACGGGGTATATGCTGCTACGATCTTTCTCCCGCAGGCATACATCGGGAAGCATAATTGATTTTTGAGTAAAAGCTGTTCATATTCCTGCGCCATGATCGTATCTCCTTACAGCAGACCTTCTACAAATTCAGCCACTTTATCCATCTTTGCGGTCGGCTCAAATCTTGCCACCACATTGCCTTTGCGATCCACCACAAACTTGGTAAAGTTCCATTTGATCTCCGGATTGTTCTTATAATCCTTATCGATCTTAGATAACATAGCAGACATCGCCAGGGCTGTCGCTCCTTTTCCGAATCCTTCAAAGCCTTTCTGCTCCTTCAGATACTTAAACAGCGGGATTGCCGTCTCACCGTTCACATCAGACTTTTTCATCTGCGGAAACTGAGTCTTGTACTTCAGCTGGCAGAATTCATGGATCTCTTCATCCGTTCCCGGTGTCTGCCCTGCAAACTGGTTGCACGGTACATCGATCACCTCAAAGCCCCTGTCGTGATACTTCTCATACATCTCCTCAATGTCCTTGTAGTGAGGTGTAAAACCGCATCCTGTCGCAGTATTTACGATCATTACCACCTTTCCTTCAAAATCCTTCATCGCTATCTCTTCGCCCGTCGCTGCAGTAACACTCAGTTCATAAAAGTTCATGGTCACGCCCTCCTTTTGGCTGTTTGTTGTTTTATCATTTGACCACATTATATTTCATCAAATGTATTATTGTCAATAAAAAAATGGTGAACATTTTGTGTCCACCAGATTCAATACATGCCACAGGGACGATTCTCCGGCTCATTTTGAGCCACAAGAACCGTCCCCATGGCTCACCCATTTTGAGCCACAAGAACCGTCCCCATGGCTCAGTCCGTTTCCGTTTTTGAGAGACTTATTTCGTCGTCATTCCCCATCTCCTGTGGAAATTCAGGAAATCCGAATACTGTCTCACCTTCTGATACCTGTATATCTTCCTGCGACTTAACAGCTTCCTGATCACGGAAATTCTCTTCATCCCGGAGATTCTCTTCATCACGAAGCCCATCTTCATCACAGATTTCTTCATCACGAAGATCATCCTGATCACGCAGCGCTTCCGCATCCCGCATCTCTTCCTTCTGATAGATCTTCTCTTCCTGCGCCTTGCGTTTCTGTCTCATGACCTCCCGTATTTCTGCAAATTTAGGGGGATTCAGTTGGGAAAGTTTTTGAAATACCGGGGATTTTTCCGATTTTCTTCTACCTGTCCAGTCTTTTTTGATCTCCGACCGGTACTGCTCACCCAGCTCCATGATTGCATCGTAATCCGGATCAAAATACCCCAGATCCAGCGTTGTTGCATCTTTTTTATTCTTCTTGTTTTTACGTTGGTCCAACAGTTTTACGCCGGGAGCATACGGTACACGAACCTGTAACGTTGCCGGTTCCGTAGGGATCACAGAACCTGCTTCGTTACCGCACTTTTCTTTCAGAGTGATCTCATACACACTGAAATCGGTTTCCATATCATCCATATATTCCACCGAAACCGAAACATCCACATTTTCCTCTCCATAGTTTTTCATGAATTCTTCGATCTCATTGGATGCCTTGGCAAAACTCCGCAGATCCGATAACCGGTTGGCCACCGTCAATAATCTGTCAATGCAGCGCAGTTCTGTTTCATCATCGCTGTGAATAAGATGCTTTTTAAGCATGTACTTGCCTGGGCCAAAGTATACCACTCTCTCCTTATTATATTTCCGGTTCTTGGGATCCCGTTCATCATAGATCCGGTATCTTGCATGTCGAAGCTCCGCAGATTTGCGCATCTTAAGTACAGAAAGCGAGCACAGCGGTATTTCTTCCGGCGCCAGATATCGTTCAAACAGGTAATGAAGCCCATACAGAATCAACCCCATTGCTATCGCTTCCGGTATTACAGCCCACGGGCTGAATATGGCCATGACCCATATGTTTGCCAGTACCGCTCCGATCCATGAGACCGCTGTACAGAAATGCATAAAAGCACGGGCCAGTTTTTTCCCAAATTCCGTTCGGATCCGACCCACGGAACACTTTTTAAAAACAAGTTCTTTGCAAAGAGTATCCCGGTAATCCAGCACTTCATCCATATAATCTGTTAAGATATCACCGTCATATTTTGAATAAATGATCTTCATAATTCAAGAATTATAACACATGAATCCGCAACTTCAAAACAGCTTTTTCGCGGCTGCCTCGTCATGTTGTGCCTTCCGCCGGATCCGTTCCCGATCCCGGCTCATCCAGTATGACGAAGCAGTCCCGGTTCGCCGCCGCCAGTATCTCCAACACATTTTTGATATTTTCCCCGGGCAAGATACTGTTTCAGCCGCTCTACTACCACAAGCACTTTTTCCACGCGCTCTAACTGGTACGGTGTAAGACAATCTCCGCGGACCGCTGCCTGCAGGATCTCCCGGATCTCCGTCACATCCTGCAGGGGCGGATTCCCAAGTTTATCGATCATCTGCCTTGCGTCCGTTGTCGCTTTCAATTGATGGCGCAGTTCCTTCTCATCCATAATCGGTACTGTTCCTGCAATCTTTTCTTTCGCACAGGTGCTTACCGCCAGCTGCGCCCACATTTCCTTTACCTTATCAAATCCAATCTGTTGTTCGGTATTCATTTTTATCTCCTTATTCTCTCCGGATCATCTGTCCGATCAATGCTTTTCTTTATTTCTCTCCCGTTCTGCCCCATGCAAAACGGACCATGATATCTCACGCAAAGATATCATGGTCCGCATTATCAATTCTTTTCCGGCTCATAAGGAATCAGAACCCAAAAATGAGCATCAAAAAAACGAGGCTATGACTTTCATGATATTAAGCGCAAGAAATAAAACCAACAGTCCTTACTGTCAATTTCCAAATTCTTTATTGCAATGTTCGTACTGTGTCAAAGGCTATACTGCCGCACACTGTTCGTCATGCAATGGTTATCTCACCACGCTTAACATAAATTACCTCGCTTCTCTCAAAATTTTCATTTATTATACACAGGTTTAGCCGGATTTAATATGGATCTCCTATAGTGCTGACCGGGAGTGTCACAGACCTTCTATAGTCACCGTAATCAAGCCTGTCAACTTTACCTTCATTCGAGATCTTCGCTTCATACATGTACAGGTTCGCTTCATCGTTCAGCCCATGATCACCATACGTTATCTGCAGAGAGTATCTTCTGAAAACATAGCCCTCATCCGTCCTGATGACAAATTCTCCGATGACGGCCCCGTACTGATCTTCCGGATCAGGTGAGCGGTATGCAAAGAATGTCCGGATATTCTCTTCGTTCAGTTCAAAATACGCAGTTCTCGACTTCTCATCATAGTAGTCTTTTTTATAAACCGCTGTGGTACAGATCAGATTAAATTCGCCCTTATAATAGTTATCACATTTAAAAAGCCAAAACTTGTCATTTTCACCCAGAAGAGCAATATCCGTGAACTGATTTAGATCATTATCCTGCCACTCTTCTCCGGCGATCTTCAATGCCTCGTCATAATCCGAAGCGGATTTTCCTGCCGGCATACCCGCATAACGATATCCCTCTTCACGCGTAAATCCGAATTCTTCTCTCTGCGGATTGCGTGTCTGGACATCTTCTATTAGATCTTGTATAAGAAGCAGACCATATTCCTTAAAATCTTCATCCGACATATTCCGAATCTCGTCCTCGGTCATATCTATTCTGACCATATTTATATTCCCATCGGATGTGTTCTGCCCAAACGCACATCCCGTCATCACCAAAATTACTCCGATCAATCCGAGAAGGGCGGATATTTTTAACCGTTTTCTCATAACCATCACTCCACGTTTTATTTCCCTTTTGAATTCAAACCATGAACTCTACCGTTCCGTCTTCTATGTCATAGACCGCGCCGACCACTTTCAGCCCGTGTTCTTCATCCTTCTGGATCTCCAGACTGGATTCTATGATATCGATGCTCTGCTTTACATTGAGCATCGCAGCCTTCCGATCATCCGTTTCCTGCCCGATCGCGCGCTTGATCTCATCCGTGATAAACTTGATATATCCGTCCGGATCGTGATGGATGGCCGCGGTTACCGCGCCGCACTGGGTATGCCCGAGCACCACGATCAGATTCGTCCCCAGATGTCCTGCGGCATACTCGATACTGCCCAATTGATGATCATCGATCACATTGCCGGCCACACGGATCGTGAATAGGTCTCCGATCGCCGCATGGAATATCCTCTCCGGTATAACCCTGGAATCCGAACATCCGATAATGATCGCATACGGCTCCTGCCCGTTCTTTGCAAAATGCTCCAGTATCGTCGGCGATACATCCGTATGAAATGTATCGATCGCAACATACTGTTCATTCCCCTTTTTCAGTTTTTCAATCGCCTCTTCCGCTGATATCATCATAATCTCCTGTCAGTCATGCACGCTTACCAGATAGTAGACCAATGCATCGCCTTTCATATAAAAATAGAAATATACATCGCCATTATTGTAAGTATCTTTATGATCGCAGTCCTTGGATGTATATATATGTTCTGTGCTTTCTTTAAACGTATATCCGTATTCATCCATCACAGCCTGAATATCCGAAGCAGCGTCGCCGTTATGGATCCCCAATATGTGATTGGTATCATTCTCAATGTATATCTGTGTCCAATAGACCGTTTCACTATCTGAAGGATACGGAAAAGCATAGGCTTTAACCTCTCCATCATAGCTGCTGTAAGGAACCGCTTCCGTCCCGCCTCCCCCGGACGATGAACCGCCATCCGTTGTGCTGACAACGCCCAACAGCGGTACGTCAATATCGCTGTTATCATTTATGACAGCAGCAAGAGCAAACGCATCGGTGTTTTGACTGCTTACTTCTACCTCACCTTCCCAGTCCACGATCCCGCCAAACTCATAAACTCTCGAATATCCCATCCTGGCAAGTTTCTCCGCCGCTTCCTTGCTCCGCCGTCCGGTCCGGCAGTATACCAGTATGATCTGATCCGAATCCTTCAGCTCATCCGGTGCTTCGTATTCCTGTATACTTTCATTTGGGATAAGTATCGCCCCGGGGATATGTCCTTCGGCATACTCATCCTCCCTTCTGACATCAACGATCACATAATCTTCTTCCTGTGCCATCATCCGTTCTGCTTCTTCCTGCGTGATCTGTGTATAGTCAAAAGTCCGTATCGAGCCATCGCCGTCCATGATCTGCCCTGCCATAGGATTTGAGCAGCCCGCAAGAACTAACGACAATACTATGAATATTATACCCGGTAATCTTTTCATACGCTCCCTCAAATTAAACTGCTATTTCCCTGCGATGCTTTCATCACATATTGGATCAGTTCATCATTCATCTTGTCGCAATCCATAAAGAATTGCTTTTTTTGCCTTGCCGGAACATCTTCATTAAGGTAAGGCTGAAAGACTAAAGTATGAGAAACGGGCGCTGAAATAACGGTATTTAAAATTTCATAAGGCTTCCCGAACTCGATCAGGTTTTCTTCTGTAAATTCACCTTTGATCAGCCATTTTAAATATTCCGGGTCGAAATTCTTATATTCCGGCAATCGAATGGATGCAAATTCCTCAGGCGGCATATTATTATATGCAATAGCAAGCAGCCCATAGGCAAACTGACATTGCAGTTTTTCAAAAGCCGTCACATCCGTTTTGGATAGCGTTTCACACACAACCTGCAGATTCTCAGATAACAGTTCCGTATCATGCTCCAAAGTCCCTAATATGCAAGCCACAAATGCCCTGTCCCATCTTGGTTGCTTAGATATGATATATTTTCTCGCCTTTTCTACAACCTTATCTCTTTCATAGTCATCGTTATATAACAAACAGAGTATGAGATTTGCCGCATGTACATTCATCGTATGTCCATTTGCCGCAAGCGAAAGTCCCTTCGGAAATGCCCTGTACAGATTGTTATATTCCGCGGATGAAAGATATTTCACAATATGATAGGCCATGTAAGAATGGTCACAGCCATTATTACTATGCCAAAGCAGATCCGTTTTGTTCAGAAAATGCATTGTGGCCTGCATCAAAGAATAGTTTTTCTCTTTTAAACTGCTTTTCAATGTATCAATACATAATGCTTCAATCTCTTCATCAGAAGCACATGAATAAGACCAGAAATTGATAAAGTATTTTAAGTATTTATACTCATCCCCTTCTGATTTGCTTTTTGCAGTCTCGTTAAACTTATCTAATCGTTTATAATATTTACTCAATCTCTGTTTCAGATCAGATGCTTGTAGAACGCTCATATTTATACTCTGTCCCCTCCTGCAAATTCTCCGCAGTTAACATCCAAAACCGTTCGTAATGGTGGTATTATCGCATCTTCATACTGCACTTTCCACTGCGGATCATATTGCATATTTCCATTTACGACCAAACTATCTCTCGTTTCACCACTCTCGATTTTCAAACAATAACTGTACTGCCAATACCGCTTTTCAGAAAATCCTTGTCATACTCAAAGGATGCATATGCTTTTGTAATGTCCTGATAAATAATGCCTATTCTGGTTCCCCATAAATAAACTTCAGCTTTATCACGCCATTTCTGTCCTTTTAATAGTCTTATTACACATTATCGTGCCATTTATGTCTATTTATTTTTTGTGGCAGATAAACTGTCAGATTTGTTCTGTGTTATATTTCTATCGTCAACTCATAAAACAGTATAGAACGCTTGTTCCTTGTTGTAAAGTTTATTTTTCAAAATCCACTGAAGTCTGCATATTCCCACTGCCCATCAAAAAGCCGCTTATCCTGCCACATGATAAGCGGTATAGTGTATTCGCCGGATCTTCCGGCCCATTTTTTCAGCTTTCGGATGGGCTTTTTCGGCCGAACTCACCTCAGACCAAGATCCTTTTCTGCGCTCGCCAGCCAGGCCGGTTTGCCTTCTTCATATCGGATATCGCCTCCTAGCGGAGAGTTGACCATGTATAAATGCAGATCATCTTCTTCCGCGCTGTTTTGTATACAGGGAGCCAGGCAGAATACATAGCCATTCTCATTAAAAATATACTCTGCACACTCCGGTTCTCCGTTCGTGCATCCGATCACTATCACATGACGGATCCCGTCTTCGTCATAATACTCATGATCATAATGACCGGTTCCTGTGCATATATCGGTGATATCCTCTTTCATGTCGCCAAAAACAAAAAACAGGCTGCCATCTTCCTGTGTAAAATATTCAATACTGTCATTGCCCTTAAGTTCCAAAGATATGAGAGAAATATCGTTTATCTCATCCGATGTATATTCTTCAAGAGCGATCTCTCCACCGTTTCCGGTCTTTGAGCTAAAGGCATAGGATAACCACGCTTCGCCCTCCATGGCATATGTTACGGCATTCGAACCTATAAACAACACCATACATGCCGCAAGCGCATATACTGCCTTCTGCAATCGCCTCTTTTTCCGTTCTTTCTTTCTTTTCTCCAGCAAATCGGCTGTGATCACCGTTTTACTTCCGATCATATCAACAGTTTTTCTGTAGATCTCATTCTCATACATATGCTTCTACCTCCAGAATCTCATTTTTCATCATGTTGCGGGCACGCGACAACCGTGTTTTGACGTTGCTTTCGCTCAACTCCAGGATCTTCGCGATCTCCGCAACCGAAAGGTCGTCATAATAAAACAGATGTATCACAATACGGTATTTGGCCGGAAGCTTCATGACATTTTCCAGAATCCTCTTCCCCTCGTCTTTCTGCGCGAGCGTCAGTTCTTCCTGATCCGGTGACGCCATCATAAGCTCTTCCATAGATACTGTGTTCTTTTTCCAGAAGCTCCGTGTATGATCCCTGGCTTTATTGATCGCCACCCGCAGCAGCCAGGCTTTTATATGCTCTTGTGATGAAAATTCCTTTTTGGAGCAGTGATACTTCAAAAATGTATCCTGCACGACATCATCTGCATCCGCAATATTCTG
Organism: Lachnospiraceae bacterium; assembly: GCA_017508825.1. Taxonomy (GTDB): domain Bacteria; phylum Bacillota; class Clostridia; order Lachnospirales; family Lachnospiraceae; genus NK4A136. Next base: position 38,348 of record JAFWRC010000281.1, on the reverse strand, counting down.
ACATACACTGAAGGCTGCCGCAAATACATGCTTCTGATACTGTTCTATCAGTTTTTCAACAGGTTCTCTCATAACAAATGTCCCCAAAAATCATATTCCGAAAGGCCTTTCACCAATAATACGATCCGGGAGGCAAAAAGGTTACAAAAAAATTCGGGAGCGTGATACGCCCACCTGTCATCTCATCCCCCCTATATGGGGTACGTCCCTTTTTTATGGTTTTGTGTTCATATCTCGGAATAATAAAGCGACAGTACTTCACCTTCCTTATACTTTTTATCGTCCACCACATTACCAAACTTCTTCCGGTCTTAACATTTTGGCTCCTCATATAGTTATGCTCTTGCCGGATGCATTCTTTCCAAACGCGCATCCCGTCAATAAGTCTCATCGTTTTATTTACCTTTGAACTTCTTCAGCAGTTTACCCAACGGCGAAGTCTTCTCCTTAGATAAGGTTGCTCCCATTTCCTGCAGCCTACCGGCTACTTCAGCCGCATACCGATCAACCAGAGAAGCGCCCCTGTTCGCCGGATCTATATTGCCCATCGTTCCCGTTACGCCTATCCCTATGTCAGCCTTATATGCATCAGCACACGCTCTTGCCATTGCCTCAGCGGTTTCCTTCGAATATACCGTATATTTCCCGATCACCTCTGCCGGAACGCCCTGCATGATCTTAGCCTCATTGCAAATCTTCTATATCAATTACTTGAAATCCGTTTTTGATCAGGAGTTCTGCCGTTATACCCGGCGCATCTATCCTTGTTCCCGTAAATGTTCCGTCATACCGCTGGTTCACTCCGCAGCTCGGACTTCTTGACTGCAGGATGATGATATCCGGTTTCTCCCGTTCGGCAATTCTCAGCGTCTGTTCTGCCCCTCGCCGATACTCCTTGTCCACACTGATACCATCTTTATTGATCACAGTCCCATCCACGATCTCTGCCGGAATACGCGGCGTAGGCAGTCCACCCAGAACCTCAGGACAAACAAGGACTGCTTCATTTTGAGAAATCAATTCTATTATTTTTTCATTTCTGTTATTTCCGCCATTATACTTGCAGTTTTCCCCCGCAAGACAGGCACTGACCATAATTTTCATCCGCTTATGCCTTCTCAAATACATATTTATCAAGATTTTCCGCTTTGGGAAATGCTGAAATGATCCGATCTACAACTTCCTGATCATCGATCAATAGATAGGTTTCCGTACTGTCAAAAGCAATTACTTCCAAGACTGCTTTCGGTTCTAAATGATGCAAAACATTCTCCAGATAGGGCTGCCGAAGAGTCAGATCCACGATCGGATTCCTTTTTATTTCATCCCAAGAGATCTCCTTCGGAAATCCCGATAAGGCTCCCCACCACCATTGTATTCCGGGATGTTCCCGAAGCATAGCAAACAACGTCTCCCCGTCAACGAAAGAATCTTCCTGTTGTTCAAATGGAAACATATGATCACTTCCGTCTCCCCCGCATTCCACATTGGTTATCCGCCAATTCAGCCCTTTTACATATTCTTCGATCGGCTTAAATACATTATAAGGGTATGTAGCATATCCTTCTTCATTTAATACAAGTCCTAACATATGTGTCTGATTAACTCCTGTAGTTATGGAGTACGCCCCTTTTCAGGATCATTTCTTTTACCTATGAAGCCGGCTTATTTCACGCATTTTTATCATAAAGATAAACGAAAACAATATGAGATTTATTCCAATGATTAAACAGGTGAATGCTTCATCAGCCATTTCACTCCCTTCCATGCATATTCAGTTGCTGAATTTCAGTTTCTGTTTTATGGATTATGGTCTCTTCTGTAAATCCCCATTCATTTTTCAGTAGATCAAGTATCCGTTTCTTCGTCTCTGCCGCTTTTCCATAGTCGTCCATGATCACATATATATCCGCGATCCCGTCTAATGCATCTGTGTAACGAGGCTTTTTATTCTCTTCTGCAGCAAAAGACGCTTCATAATATTGAATCGCTTTTTCATAGTCACATTTGCGAGCATAGTACTGTGCAGCTTCATACATAAGCCCCGGCTCATCATGATGATCAGCCAAAGCCTTTTCCATTATCTCATCCGCCTTGGGCTCATTATATTCCGCGAGTTCTATGGCCGCTTCATAAACCTTTGCCTTATACGGTCTGAATTCCGGATATTCCTCCAGACATTTCAAATAGACCCTTGCCTCTTTTGTCCGATGATCCGCGATCAGGTTATCGATCAGATAATAATACGGACGTGGTGACGGAAACCTCTCGCCGCTTTCACTTATCAGTTTTTTGTAAAACTCGATCGTTCTGCTATGGTTTGCAATATTCCAATCCCAGGCAGCGCTTCCCTCCGCTTTCTGCAAGATCCACTGGCAGTCCTTTTTCTCCGGCTCCATCTGTATAGCTTCACGCGCATAATACGCCGCCTTTCTTGCATACGATTCCATACGATGATGATAAAGATATGCAAGCACACTCGTAATCCTTTGCTTATTATCACTATCTGAGATCTGTTCTTTCAGGAAACTCTCATACTCGCGGAATACATCTTCTTCCAGATCATCCTGAATATCCATACGATTCTCAATACGCCGGATCTTCTGTTCTGTAGTCAGATCAAACAATTCGTCTATCGAAGTCCCGAAAATCTGCGCCAGTTCCGGTAATAAACTAATGTCCGGCATTGTCGCTGAATTTTCCCACTTGGATACTGCCTGCGCACTCAAACCAAGTTTGTCCGCCAACTGCTCCTGCGTTAACGAAGCTCTGCACCTGAGCTGCTTTATTTTACTTCCAATCTCCATTTACTTGTCTCCTTAACTGTATTTAAGGTACCTTATATCCGGAAGTATACTATCCAGCCATCTCAATAACAATAACCTTATATTTCATTGAACTCAACCATCAGTTGTTTTAACATCAGCCATGGGGACGGTTCTCCGGCTGGTTTCTCGCCAGAGAACCGTCCCTGTGGTCAGTCTCTATGGTCACTCCTTCAACAGATTCGCTATGAACTCCGAATACGCCTCACCGATCGGTATTTCCTCATCCACCTTCAAAGCCCGACGTTCTGCCTTTTCTGCCTTACCGGTAACCGGATTGAATCCCTGCTTCTCATAGGTCTCCCAATAAACTCCCATCCCTCTCTTCTGCCAGCTCGGAAGCTTATCAAAATTGATGCCGTTTTGAAAAAGCAGTTCATTCTTAAAGGCAACCGTCTGACCTTCCAGCATCTTTGTCGCTTCTCCGACACTCTTTCCCTGCTTACGCAGCATCCAGTAGCAGTGCGAGTTCAGCGAATTCCTGTGTGCATCTTCCTGTCTCCACTGGAAAAAATCCTGCACTCTCTCCACGGTAGGCAGCGGCACCATACGGCAGTCAAATATCCCCGGCTGTCCCAGCTTCATAGAAAAAGTTGTGCTTGCCACACCTGCCAGAAGGGAATTATACTTCCTGACCTTGCGCCCAAAGGTATCCGCTTCCGGATGAAAGAGCAGTGATATCTCATCGCTCTCGGTGTATCCATAGATCACCCGGAAGCCGTAATTCATAAGCGCCTTAACGGTTTCAACCATCATATCCCGAAAACGGATATCAAACGGCGCTTCAAATTTGCAGACCTCTTTCGTCAGTCTGGTAAACCGGTTTCCGTCCAGACGTGCTACCATATACAGCTCCGGTAACAATACCTGATCCAGAGATTCCTCATAAACACGCATCTTGCTGTCCAGTTCATCAAAATTCATCTTCAATCCCTCCATTCGCAGATTTCCATATTGTCATTTTCATTTTTCACAAAATACAATTCATCAAAGCCTTCCTCATAAGACGGCATTTCCAGTTTATTCGATGTCATAGCGATTGCCCCGTTCGGAACCCGTTCCTTTCCGGTTCGCTGCACATTTCTCTGAATGCAGTCCTGAATACGGGACTGCATAAAATAGCCGATCACCCGGTATCCCGCCTCTTTTGCTTTCGGGATATACCTCGCCCTGTCTTCCCTTGTCGGATTGGTATTATCCACAACATAGTCACAGCCCTTTTCGAAACAGTCGGCGATCAGAATAGCCTCTTTATTCCTTGTATGTAGGGTATCCAGATTGACCCTTACCGCTTCCGGCAGGACTTTGGCGCAGAAGGTTGATTTTCCGCTCCCCTGGATTCCCATCATAATAAACATTGTTTTCTGTTCTCTTCCCATTTCTTTTCACCACCTTCTTCGTCTTTTCTTCCTTTCCCCAAATGCATCAGACAGGGCTATTCCGCCATTTATGTATAAAAAATACCGCTTACCCTGATCTTCTCAGGATAAGCGGTTTCGTTTCTCTGACTTCGTTCTGCGATCTATTTTCTCACAGCCATCCGTTTTCCGTCATCCTGTTCAGGGCACACACAAATCAAGCTCTGCTCATGCAGTGCGTTTCCGTGTCCTTTTTCAAGATTGGTTCCGAATACTGTAAACATCTTTTTCCTTTCCGGGTCGCGCCCTTTTTCCTGCCATCAAGCTTTGCTTGTGGGAGCCCGCTTTCGTTATTTCCGACAATGTCCATTTATTTGATTCGCATCAATTTGTCTTTGCCAGCATCGCCTTTAGCTTTGCTATTTCTTCTTGCTGCTTTGCTATTTCTTCATCCTTTTCTGTAAGGGCTTTTTCCTGTTCTGCAATCGTTTTTTCCTGGTCTGCGATCTTTTTTTGCGCTTCCGCAAACCGCTCCTGCGTTTCATTCATTTCGTCCAGAAGCCCCTGCTCACGCTTCCAATAATCTTCGCGCGCTTCGCATTCCTGCCGGATCCGTTCATCTTCCGACAGCTGATACAGCGTTTCAGCAGCATCATCTATGATGGAACTCGTTGCAGCCAGCATCTTTATCTCCTCCCAGGTCTGCGCCTTAAAAAGCTGTGCCCATACATGAATATTATATAGCTTGTCTTCCGGTGTGGCAAGCGCAATGTTTTTCAGATCCACCACGCCGATCATCAACTTATCGGTGAAGATATGATGTGATTTTATTTCTATGTCAGATCCCCAGATAGTTTCTGATCAGCGCGTTATTCTCCATCCCGTCCCGGTATCCCAGCCAATACAGATGCCCCAGCTTCTCCATATCGCTCTCCACACGGGCAACTGTTACCGTCTCGGACGGCGCGATCCGGAGCAGCCGGCCTTCCATATGCAGCTGTTCGATCTCGTCACATTGACGATTGTAGGATTTATTACTTACCGCCAGCTTCTTTGCAAAAGCCTCCCGTGACCGGTAGAAACGCAGCGCCATCTTCGAAACCTTATCGGGTTTGCGATACGTTGTTTCCCTGGTCCGCAGCACAATGATCTTGTTAAACCCGTTTTGGAGTGCCCAATGATAGGGTATCTTACAGGTACATCCCCCGTCCAGATACGGCACGCCGCCGATCCAGACCATGGGCGAGATATACGGCATGGTAGCCGATGCCCTTACGCCTTCCATGATGTCCCTGCTCCGTCCCTTTTCAAAGCATACCGCCTTTCCGTTATCACAGTTCGTTGCCACTGCGATAAAGCGCTGCTTACTGTTTTCAAAACGCTCACGGTCAAATGGCTCCAGGATGCCTCTGTCCTCCGTCAGAAAGCTTATATCCAGTATGCTGTGGCTATGCACGAGCGCCCTGGTACCCACATAGCGGCTGTCATGGCGGAAGCCCAGATTGATCCTGGCGGACCGGCCGATCTGTCCGGATACATAGTTCATTGCAGACAGCGCACCGGCAGATACTCCGATCACACACGCCATATTGATATCGCTCTCCATCAGCGCATCCAGAAATCCCTGCGTATAGAGACCGCGAAACGCCCCGCCTTCCAGTACCAGACAGCCATCCGTAATATGTTCGGAAGCCGTTCCTTCCGGAAGATTCTCATAACCTGAATATATCTTTTTCACTGTATTCCGTCCTCCCGATCACTTAATTGCCCAATAAAAATCCTTTTTAACGTCTACCTGTATTCGGAGGTTAGTCGCATATGCAACTTATTTCCGAATATACTATACTGCTTTTTAAGCAGATTTACCAGATGTTGTTGTGGGATCCATCTGTTCCGTTCTGCATTTTCACTCAGCATGTCTTTTGTCTTTCTTATGAGCCACATTTTTTTTATTTTCACCCATAAAAATCCTTTCCTGCTTCCGTATCTTTGTCAACGAAAAAAAAAGTGTGACCGAAATGATCGTGTCATGAATAAAGACCATCAAAGGAGACAGGTATGAAAAAAGCAATCGTAATTCTGTTAAGCGGCATGTTGTTGCTGTCTGGGTGTGGAAACAGTGTGGAACAGGCATCCGGGAAATCTGAGATTGCAGCGGTTCAAACCGCTTCGGCAGCGGCGGAAAATACAGCTGCTTCAGAAAAACCCGACAGGGATCCGAATGAGAATATGCAGGATAAATCGGACGCTTCGTCGGAAGCATCCGAGTCGAGTACAGATTCCGCCGATGATGCAAATGCAGTTGCAGTTGCCGATGATACAGTTGCTGATGATACCGCTGCTGATAATTCATCAGCAGATGCCTCTATAAATGTAATATGGCGTGGGGGTTACGGCTGGGCATTTGGCAGTGACATTGTTTATATCGATCAGTTCGGAAACCTCTATGAAGAGAGCGAGTGTGAGCAGCCCGATTTCGAACCGTTGGGGGCTTGTAAGGAAACTTTTACAGGAGAGCACTTTACAAAGGATGAACTTATTGAGTTTCTCAATATAGATCCGGATGATGAGGCCAGTCAGATTGATATGCTTCATAAAAAGGGGTTGTGGTTCGGCCGGTTAGATTGATATACTCCATAAAAAAGGGGCTGTGGTTCGGCCGGTTAACGGGCATCGGCGAGTAAAGCCACATTTCGAAGCCACAGGGACGGTTCTCCGGCTCATAATGAGCCGGAGAACCGTCCCTGTGGTCTACTGTGGTCTATAGTTTTCGTTCAAAATTCATTCTCCGGTATAGTAGATATACACCGCTTCGCTCTTTTCCACCAGAACGGAGCTTTGATTGAATGTTACGATCAGCGCGTTCAGCAGCGCCTTCAGATCCGTCTCGGATATATCATAAAGCTGGTAAACAATCGTATTCTCATGCCCCATCGTACCGTCGTCATTGGTCCATCCGCCTCTCGCGCTGAACTGGGTATAGCCGCCGGCATGTTTTGCGCAGATCCGGTTGGCCAGCTCCAGCGCCGTGTCCGTGGGAATGATCTGTTCATAGGTATCTTTATCATTCAGGCCCAGATACAGTGTATACTTCTCACCGATCACCGCCTGCTGTCCCAATAATGTATTCTGCTCCGCCGGCGTATTCTCTGCAGTTGCTGTCATAGCAGAAACAGCAGCTGCAGCTGTTTTGCCCTCCAGAAAACTCCCGGCGCGTTTCTGTACATTTTCCTGCAGGTTCACAAAGAACAAAAAGTTGTCATACAGATGCAGACTGCCTTCCGGGAAGATCGCAAGGCCTGCCGGATACTCTGTGGTATCAATGCCGGACACGATCAGCGTACCACGGTCCGGATCGATGCAGGCACCGTACTTTCCGACTTCTACCGATGTGATCTCACCGGTCTTGCTGTCCTGCGTTACACTGCCATGATTTAATGCAGCTTCTGCCGGCACACTGTCCGTTCTCCAGTTCAGCGGATTGATCGAGTACGCCTTCGTTCCTGCCGGTGTGATCAGAGAATCTGTCACCTCACCGTTTTCACAGTCAAAACTGACTACCACACCGGTATCTGTCTCCCCCTGGGCCGGAATGATCTGCGGATACTGCCGGAGCATCTCTTCCGTCATGTTCCAGCCGATCGCATATACTGCCACCAGATTGCTGCGAAGCGCTGCATCCCCGTAATACTCCATAAGCAGGCGATAGCACATATCCGCCCCCTGTGAAAAACCTGCCAGGATCACCGGTCTGCCGTTATTCTTATGCTCCAGATAATACCGGAATGCTGCGGAAACATCGGTATACGCGTTGCTTAACGCCTGCTCTCTTGCCACCGCATCCAGTGCATACGCATTCAGCGATGCCTGCCGGTAATACGGCGCATAGATCTTTGCCGTCGGCGCAAACAATGCCTGCTGCTGGTTCATTGCATAAGCAAATCTCTGTCTGTATGCCTCCGTGATCTCAGAGTTCACCGCGCTTTTTGTATCAACGGACGGCGCAACGATAAACACATCCACCGCATTTTCGGGGTATGCTCCGTCATACAGCCAGTTTTCCGGCTGCGAATAATCCAGCGGTCCTGCAAACGGCAACACATCCGCAGCATTCACACACATCCCCGGCATCCCGAAAAACAGGAGCACCGTCATCATTACTGCAAGTATGGATAATCTCTTTTTGCTCATGTTCCATATCTCCTTTCTGTTTTTGCAAATGTTCAAAACCTTTCCGTTCTTCCGCTTACTCATATTTTACTGTGCTTCAAACAAGGCTGCTCCTGTAAAGCTCCTGCAATCCACCAGACCCCGGTTTGTCAGACGCAGCTCCGGGATACACGCAAGCGGTACGATCGCCATGGTCATAAAAGGTGATGCAAAGCTGCATCCGAGTATTTTCCATGCCTCCCCAAGGCGGGTGATCTGCTCTGCCACCTCTTCCACATGCTTATCACTCATCAGCCCTGCGATCGGCAGCGGTACCACGGCCAGTACCTTTCCGTCAGCAACTGCGCAGATACCGCCGCCGCATTCGATCAGCGTATTTGCCGCCAGCGCCATATCCGCATCGTTCGTTCCCGCCACCAGCAGATTGTGAGCGTCATGGGAAACCGTCTGCGCCATCGCGCCTTTCTGCAGACCGAAGCCTTTCACAAAACCAAAGCCTTTCGTTCCGGTCTCGTGATGTCTCTCAAATACAACCATCTTGATCACATCCAGATCCGGCGCTGCCGGAACGATACCGTTCTGCACCGGCATGGCAACAATACATTCTTTCGTAATGGTATTACCGGGAAGGCTCTCGATCACACGCGTTTTGATCGTCCCATTCAAAACCAGCTCTTCCGGCGCTTTGATCTCAAACGATGCTTCCGTGATTATCTCCCCGACATGCATGGAATGATAGAAATGTTCCGGAAAAGCAGGCTCTTCGTTCAGTTCTGCCCTTTCACCGTTTTCTGCAGCGATCTCACCATCAATGATCGTTCTCGTCACACGGATCTCTTTCAGATCTTCCAGGAAAACGATATCTGCGCATTTCCCCGGCGTGATGCTTCCCATTTCATGTTCCAACCGGAAACAGCTTGCCGTATTGATCGTAACGTACTGGATCGCCCTGACCGGATCCAGTCCTTCTTTGATCGCCAGACGTACCAGATGATCCAGATGTCCGTTTTCGATCAGCGTCTCCGGATGCGCATCATCGGTGACCAGACAGGCATAACGGTCATCAATATGATCATCCAGTACCGCCTGTATGATATTGGGCAGATCCCGCCAGCCGCTGCCGTATCGTATCTGCGCATACATCCCATGGCGCATCTTTTCCAGCACATCCACCGCCCGGGTGGATTCGTGACAGCATCTGGCCCCTGCCGCGATATAGGCATTCAACGCCGCGCCGGTATTAAAAGCCGGATAATGCCCGGTAATGACCTGATCCGCTTTGAGCGTTTCCGCAAGTTCTGCGTGTACCGCCTCGTTTCCGCCGGTCACGCCCGGAAAGTTCATCATCTCACCCAATCCCACAATGCCGTCCCAGGACATCATCTCTCTGATATCGTCTGCATTGATCGAAGCGCCGGTATCTTCAAACCCGGGAACCGCCGGTACGCAGGAAGGCGCGCTGCACATCGCTTTTAACGGTGTACGTTTTGCATCTGCGATCATCGCTTTCACACCTTCCAAACCGAAGACATTGCAGATTTCATGCGGATCCATAAAGATCGCCGTTGTCCCATGCGGTACTACGGCACGGCCATATTCTCCCACCGATACCATAGAGGATTCCACATGCAGATGTCCGTCCATAAATCCCGGCGCGATATACTGTCCCCCGGCATCGATCACTTTGGTATCCGGTCCGATACAATGCGCTGCATCTCCGACCAATGCGATCCTGCCCTCTGCAACAGCCACATCTGTATGCTCCTGTATCTCTGCCGTACAAACATTGATGAGCTTTGCATCCCGGATCACCAGATCCGCTTTCTCCGTTCCCATTGCCACAAGCGCAAGCTTACGTGTCACCGCATACAACGGCTTTTTGCAAAATTTATTCAGCATACGTCCCTTCTCCTTGATCCTGATCCCTTTTTATCGCTGCCCCTTATCGTACGGAATGCCTTCTGCTTTCGGTGCGCGTGATCTGGATGAGGTAAATGCCAGCACCACCAGAGAGATGATATATGGCATCATATTATAGACCGAGCCGGGGATATTCAATGCCGCCAGAAAATCGAAGCCGGAGTATACATTCGACAACGCTCGGAAGAAACCAAACAGCAATGCTGCCAGCCCGATGTTCAGCGGCTTCCACTGTCCGAAGATCATAACCGCAAGTGCCAGAAATCCAAAACCGGCCACACCGACTTCAAACTTCCATTCACTCACACCCGCGGTGATATACACGATGCCGCCTATTCCCGCAAGCATTCCGGAGATCAGCACTGCCGCCGCCCGCATCTTGTATACATTGATGCCTACACTGTCCGCCGCCTGCGGATGTTCGCCACAGGCCATCAGTCGCAGACCGAAGCGTGTCTTATACAGCAGAACATAGATCAGCACCAGCGCGATCACCGCCACCGGGATAAACAGATTAAACTGGTTTGTCCCGATACTCAGTACCAGCGCTTTTTTATTCCGGACATACTGCACCGTGGATGATACATTGTCCGGGTTTTCCGCGATGTTTACAGATTTAGCGATCACGGTAGCCACCGCTGCCGCAAGCATATTGAGCGCAGTACCTACCAGTGTCTGGTCCGCCTTGAAATTGATGCACGCTACCGCCAGCAGCAGCGAATACGCCAGCCCACAGAGCATCGCTGCCAGAAGCACCAACAGCAGGATAAGGATCGCCGATGTATCCGGGGACAGATATTTCAGCGTAAGCGCGCCACCCAGAGCCCCCATGATCATGATACCTTCCAGTCCCAGATTGATCACGCCGGAATGCTCGGAGATGCAGCCGCCCAGCGCCACCAGAATGAGTACCGATGCAAAAATCAGTGTATATTGAAGAAGCAGCAACATTATTCATTACCTCCTTCTCCGTTTTCCGAAGCCTTCGTTTCCTTTTTTTCTTCTGCAGTTTTCTTCTCTTCCACAGCAGTAGTCCCCCCGGAAAGCTTCAGTATCCGGTTCATGTACATTTTAAAGAACATAACAAAGCCACACAGATAGATGATGATCGCCGAGATCAGATCCGAGATCTGTGAAGGATAAATGTTCTTATCCAGATAAGAGCCGCCACTGGTGATATGCTGGATAAAATACGTAGCAAATACGGTTCCGATGGGGTCGAGCCCGCCAAGGAAGGTAGCCGCGATGCCATTAAAGCCCATGCCCGGTACCGAGGACTGTGTCACCGACCACTGCTCATATCCGGTCAGATACAGGAATGCAGCGCCCATACCCGCTAAGGCTCCGCCGATAAACAACGACACGATTACATTCCTCTTCTCGCGCATTCCGCTGTATTTCGCCGCATCTCTCGCGATACCCGTCGCACGGATCTCATATCCGAAGACCGTCATGGACAGCAGGATCTTGAGCAGTATGGCAATGATCACGGACAGCGGTATCGCTATCGTGACATATTTGTTATTGGAAAACAGCTTATCCAGCCCCAGCGTAGGAAGCACGGCTGCCGGATTGGCATTGGCCAGATTGACCGTATACGGGCTTGCCGTTTCCTTCACTACGCTCAGAAGCATATTTACCGTATATAAGCCGATCCAGTTGAGCATGATCCCTGATATTACCTCATTTACATTTAAATATGCCTTCAGAAATCCGACTGCCATTCCGAAGATCCCGCCAGCCAGAATCGCTGCCAACAGGCATAAACTCCAATGCAGATGAAGCTGCAGCGCACAGAAAAGCGCTGCGCCCGCACCGGCAACATACTGTCCCGCTGCACCGATATTGAACAGACCGGCCTGATAGCAGAACTGTATGGACAGCGCACACATAAGAAGTGGCGCCGCCTTTACCAGTGTGTTTCCGAGGTATTTGCCCCGGGCTGCGGCGGAAGGATAGGTGAAATAGTTCTTCAGGATCGTTACGATCGCCGTACTCGCGCCGGCAGGATTGATGATAAGGAGCACGATATACCCCAGGAGCAATCCGAACACGATACAAAGCAGTGCCGCCAGGATCGACTGGACGACAGGTTTTGCAACTAATTTACGCATTATGCACTGATCTCCTTTCTCTTAGCCCCTGCCATATACAGACCAAGCTCATCCGTTGTCGTCGTCTTGGGATCAAACTCTCCGACGATCTCTCCCTCATACATTACGAGGATCCTGTCCGAAACCGACATTACCTCATCCAGCTCCAGAGATACCAGAAGAATGGCATTTCCTCTGTCCCTGTGCGCGATCAGCTCCTTATGGATACCTTCGATTGCCCCCACATCCAGACCTCTGGTAGGCTGCACAGCCAGCAGCAGCGACGGGTTCCGATCCAGCTCTCTTGCAATGATCGCCTTTTGCTGGTTTCCTCCTGACATAGACCTGACGATCGTCGGCGCCCCCTGTCCGGAGCGGATGTCATACTGTTCGATCAATTTTTCGGCATACGCGTTGATCCGGGATTTTAATAAAAAGCCGGTTCCGGTCGAAAAGTCCCTTTCAAAATAACGCTGAAGCACCAGATCATACGCCAGGGAATAATCCAGCACCAGCCCATGCTTATGCCGGTCCTCCGGAATATGCCCCATACCGGCGGCATATCGCTGCCGGATCGGTGCCGTCTGAAGCTCCTTTCCGTTCAGAACGATCTTTCCGGAGGTGCATTTTTCCAATCCTGACAGGCCATAGATCAGCTCTGACTGGCCATTCCCATCGATCCCGGCAATGCAGACGATCTCTCCGCTCCTTACGCTGAAAGACACATGGTTGACCGCATTTTTGCTGTGCAGTTTACTCGACACGGTAAGGTCTTTCACGGAGAGCACCACCTCGCCGGGCTCTGCCGGTTTCTTTTCCACCACAAACTGCACATTCCTTCCTACCATCATACGGCTCAGCTCGTTCGGATTGGTATCTTTGATATCGACCGTACCAATATATTTTCCCCGGCGCAAAACACTGCAGCGATCTGCGACCGCCATGATCTCGGCCAGCTTATGTGAAATAAACAGGATCGATTTCCCTTCCTTTGCAAGATTTTTCATGATCTTCATCAGTTCATCGATCTCGGAAGGTGTCAGCACGGCAGTGGGCTCGTCAAAGATCAATATCTCATTGTCCCGGTACAGCATCTTCAAGATCTCGGTTCTCTGCTGCATACCCACCGTGATATCCTCGATCTTCGCATCCGGATCCACCATCAGCCCGTATTTTTCCGAAAGTTCCAGCACCTTCTGCCTTGCTTCTTTCTTTTGGAGAAAACCATGTTTGACCGTCTCTTCCCCCAGAATGATATTCTCCAGAACCGTAAAGCACTGCACCAGTTTAAAATGCTGGTGCACCATGCCGATCCCCAGTGCATTTGCGTCATTCGGCGATTTGATCTCCACGACCTGACCGTCCTTTTTGATCACGCCCTCCTCCGGCTGATACAGTCCGAACAATACGCTCATCAGTGTGGACTTTCCCGCGCCGTTCTCTCCCAGAAGAGCATGGATCTCCCCCCTTTTCAACCGGATCGTAACATTATCGTTGGCAATGATCCCGGGAAATCTCTTGGTAATGTTTTGCATCTCTATGGCGTATTCACTCTTCTTCTCCACCTGCTCACCTCCATCGCCTGATTCTGAAAATGATTTGAAAAAAAGGCCGTAGAATTCTATATTCTCCGGCCTTTTGCACGTTACGCTTTCTTATTTGATATTTCCCTGGAAATTGATCTTTGCAGTCGTTGCAGTCGGCTGTTCCGCAGAGGAATCATCCGAAACCGTGATCTTGCCGCTCACCATATCAGATACCAGCTTCTTGTAATCCGCCTCGGAGAATCCGTCGGTCCATACCGTAGACGGCGCAAGCCCTACATAGTTCTGGCTCATATCGTCTGCGGATACCAGCCCGAGCGTCTTGATCTGGCCTGCGTATTCAGACCATTTGTCCGATGCGATCGCAGTAAGCAGGGTCTGCACCGTAGCCTGCAATCCCTTGGTTGCGGATGTGATCGTCATACCGCTTCCGTAGCTTCCGTCAATGGTCGCTGCCTGATCCACATCCACACCGATCACTTTGCCGCCGGTCTTCTGCGCCGCCTCTGCCGCCGAGGTAAAGATACCGCCGCCGCAGGCAAATACCACCTCCGTGCCGCCCTGATACCACGTGTCCATCGCCGCAGTGATATCGGAATCGCCATAGAACTGGTTACCGTAAGCATAGTTGATCTCAACCGCAGCACCGGTCTCGGCCGCCGCCGCATCTGCTCCCTGCACAAATCCGTATCCGAAACGGATTACCGCAGGTACCGCCATACCGCCTAAGAAACCAACCTTTGTATAACCCATCTTAACTGCCGCATACCCTGCCATATACCCGGGCAGTTCTTCCCGGTAAACTGCGGAAAATACATTGTCATAGGTCTTTCCGTTAAAATCGGAGCTGTCGCCTTCCAGATCATATTCGGATACATCCAATGCCACAAATTTCACATCCGGATAGGTTTCTGCAGTCTCATTGATCGCCCCGGCAAATGCATATCCCGGCATTACGACTACGTTGTAGCCGTCGGCCACCGCCTTATCGATCATAGCCACTCTCTCGGCATCGGAATCACCTTCCGGTTTGTAATAGGTAAATCCGGTGCCGTTTGCCTCCGAATAAGCCTTGCACGCCTCATAGGTAGTCTGGTTAAAGGACTGGTCCGTGATATCACCATAGTCTGTGATCATCGCCACCTTCATCCCGGATCCTGCTGCCTGTGATGTTCCTGTGTTCCCGCCTGCCGTTTCCCCTCCGCCGGCGTTTCCGCACGCGACCAGAGATGCGGTCATAGCTGCTGTCAGAATTACCGATACTGCTTTTTTCATACTATTACCCCCATATAATATTTTTCTGTATCTTCCGGCTGCCTGGCCGTAAGCTTCTATTCTTTATATTATATAATATCTTACCAAAGAATTCAAATAATACGAGTAGTTTTTTAGATATTTTTACCGGTTCTGCGAATATTTCATCCTTTTTACTCGACACCCTTCAATGCTTCTACCATATCAATCTTCTTTACCTTAAGGGTAATGAACAAATTGACCAGCACCGATACCACAAAGGTTCCCAGGATCGCATATACATACGGCATCGGTCTGAAGCGTACGACCAGGTCTCCGTCTTCTCCCATAAACAGATCCACCACCACCTGCAGCATAATGATGCCGAGCGGCACGCCCAATACCGCCCCCACCGCAGTGACCGTCAGGTTTTGCTGCAGCAGGATCCGCCGGATATCCCCGGTCTGAAATCCCAGCACTTTCAGTGTTGCGATCTCCCGTACTTTTTCGATATAGGAAAGAACTCCCAGGTTATACAATACGATCACGCCCATCACGACTGCCATCACTACCATGATCGTGGTGAGTGTATATCCCATCATATTAGCGTTTTCCAGTGCCGTCTTTAAAGTTTCGATACTGTCTGCCGAACTCACCTCCGGCCGGTTCTTCAGTTCTGCCGGTACCGTCCTTCTGGTATAGACCAGATTCGGAGCAAAATCGCCGCCGATCTGTTCCCAGTATTCCCGGCTCATCAGGATCCCCTGATCGGAAGCCTGCCGTACGATCATCCGTACCGGCGCGCTGTACATCTTTTCATTTCCGGCAATCTTCCACCGCAGGGTATCACCGACACTGACATTTAACAATTCCGTCAGGCGCGATGTCAGCGCGATCCCATCCTTCGGAAGATCCGTATAGTTCAGGTCTTCATCCTCCACCCAGAACATATTCCCCTGATCCAGTACGATCATCGGACGTACACTGTCCGTCGTATCCGAATACAGTGTGGTGCTCACTTCCTCGACCATCTGGCCTTCATATTCTCTGGCATAATCATAGACCGTTCCCCGGGATACACCGTCCTCAAAAGAAATACGATACTCCGCCCGGATGAGTTCCCCGTACATCCAGTCCGACTGGCATGCCAGGCATTCATAAAAGCCGGTGGCGGTATAAAGCAAAAGACTGCATACCAGGATGCCCGTGATGCTTGCCATCGTACGCATCTTGTTCCGGTATACATCCCGGATATTCCAGCGGGTGGTAAAACCGAGCCGCTTCCATAACGGTGTCTTTTCCAGCGCTCCTGCCCCCGACGCCTTCGGCGGTTCCGGCCGCAGGATCTCCGAAGCATTCTGCACCAGCAGTTTGTGCGTGGAAAGCCAGGTTACCAGGACACTCAGCCCCACTGCAAGTATGGACATATAGAAACTCTTTCCCGTCAGCTTCAGGCAGATGTACGGGTTCTGATAATAATAATCGTTCAGGTCATTCAGATATACGCCGAGCGTATTGACACCGATCACCACGCCGCTGATACACCCCAGTATCGCTACGATCACGGAATAACACATATAATGCAACGTGATCTGTTTATCCGAAAACCCCAGCGCTTTCATCGTACCGATCACGGTACGCTGTTTCCCGGTGAGCCTCGCCATAGTGGTAATGATCCCCAATACGGCTACCAGCATAAAGATCAACGGAAAGACCGTCGTGATCGCTCCGGTGGAATTGATCGCGCCGACATACTCATCGTAGATATCATCCTCGGTCTTGAGTTTGACCAGGAGTCCGGGATCATCGAATTTCCGGGTGATCCGATCCCGCATATCCCGCATAACCGCCTTCTCTGCATCCGTCAGACTGCCGCCCTGTCCATGCACATCCCCCAGATCAACGATCAGCTGGTCAAACTGCTTATCTGTCCCCGGTGCTTCCTGAATGTCCATGATCACAAAACCATGGGTACCGTATTCCGGTTCGGTATAAGTAGAATTGGGAATATAATACAGATACTCCGGAGAATAGACCAGTCCGCGCACCGTTTCCTGAAATGTCGTGTTTTCCGTCGTGATCGTCAGGGTATCCCCGGGCCGTATGCCCATGGGTTCCGCAAACAGCGCTTCCACCCACACGCCGCTGCTGCCGGGGGTATAAGGCTCCCCTTCCGTCAGGAGCATGGACGATACTTCGTTGCCGTCGATATAGCTTATCACCAGCGGACGCTCCCGATCCAGCACCGTTTTTCCGGTCCCGTGACGTATCCCGTTTACATATGCCACACCATCCATCTGTTCCAGCATGGCAATATCTTCGTGCCCGAAATAGCGTCCTTCGATATTCAGATCCTTAAAATTCTGATCCGTCAGGTATTCGGATGCAGACAGATACACGCCATAATCGCTGGCATCAAAGCCACTGGCGACCAACAGCGCGAGAAGCGTCATGATATAGATTGCAAGAAACTGTACTGCGTTCTGTCTCAGATCACGCAATACTTTTCGCAGCAGCATCATCCCTTATTCTCCCTGCGTTTTCGTGGTGACTTTCGTGCCAATATCCTCTGCGGAGCACGGGGAAATGATCACCTGTCCGCCTTCTCCCGGCCCTTCTGTGATCTGTACATAGCCGTTACCGCTGAGTCCCTTTACGATACTCTGCTTCGCGATCACACCATTCTGAATGACATAGACATAACTGCCCTCATCATCCGTATAGACGGCACGTTCCGGAATACACAGCACATCCGGCGCTTCCGATACATAGATGCACACCTCCGCTTCCAGCCCGATGACCGGCACCGCATCCGGATCCGTCAATGCTACTTCCACGCTTACCTTCGGTTTCCCGGACGCATCCATCGTCGCCACTGCCGCGATCCGCTGCACCGTACCTTCATACACCGTATTCCCGATCGTTACCTCGGCTTTTTGTCCGATCGCAACACTGCCGATATCAAAACGTGATACCAAAAGCTCAGCTTTATACCCCCCGGACGGCTGGATCACAAACAAAGGAGTCCCCGCCTCCACATACGCGCCTTCGTCCACCAGCCGCTCCATCACGATCCCGGATACCCCGGCAGGCACACCGGCTTTTCCCCGCTCCAGGGCTTTCTTTGCCTCTTCTTCCTGCAGCTTTGCCAGTTCCATGGCATCTTCCAGCTGGCTTAAGGCGGCCGGATCACTGATGTGTTCTTCTGCGCCTGCTTTTCTGCTCAGGCTCTGCTCCCAGTCATGCAGGACCATTTCCCGCTCCAGGGCCAGACTGCTGTACTGCAGGCTCTCTTCCGTTGTCATCGCCGGCAGCGGCACCGCCGCGATGCATCTGCGGTACTCCTGGATCTGCGCCTTCAGTTCATTCACCGCCCGCTCACATTCCGCCTTCTTACCTGCTGCCACATCCCTTGCTGTCTGCAGTGTACTCCATTCGATCTTCTTCGCATCGCGTTCCGCAGCGATCGTCTCCTTTTCCTCTTCATCGGAAGTGCGGTCCACCTTTTTACACAGTTCGTTAAATTCTGCTTCTGCCATCACGGTCTGGTTCTGCAGTTCCGTATACTGCGACTGTGCCGCTTCCAGATTGGCCGTATGTATGCTCAGCTCCAGATTCAGATTTTCCAATACTGCATTCAGCGTATTCAGATCCGACTGGATAAAATAATTCTCCAGTTCCTGTCCGATGCTCAGTTCATCCATTTTCTGTGCCGCCGTGATATACTGCTGCCGGTAGTTCTGCGCCGCTCCTGCCGCCGCGTCTGCTCTGCCTGCATATTTGTCATTTTCGGCTACCGCTGCCTGATAACCGTCCGTATGGTAAGCCGTATTCCAGACCGCCATCTGATACGCTGTTTCCAGGGACGTCACATCATACCGGAGAAGTGTATCATCCGCCTGTACGAGATCGTTTACCTGCGCCGTCACTTCCGACACGCGTCCCGCTGACGATGCATAAATAGTCACACATTCGTCCGCCGTGATATGCCCCACTTCACTTACCTTTGCCGTAACGGTCATTCGTTTCACTGCTGCCGTATCCATCTCCTCCGGCCGGTTCAGATACCAAAAACCGCCTCCTGCCAGTGCTGCAGCTATACCTGCCCCTATGATCACTTTTCCGATTTTTTTCATATTCTGTCACCCCACTGCTGTTTTTATGATCTTCTTAAGTTTCCCCTACCATATGATCTCATCCGCATCTTTGGGATTTTCGTTGATCACCACATCCGTCACCGTGCCATTCTTCACATAGATCACTTTATCCGCAATCTCGGCAAACAGGCTGTTGTGCGTCACCATAACAACGGTCCTGTGTTCCTCACGGCTCTGCGCCTGCAGCAGTTTCAGGATCTCCTTACCGGTATTGGTATCCAGCGCGCCGGTCGGTTCATCACATAACAGCAGTCGCGGTCGTTTGGCGATCGCCCGGGCGATCGAGACTCTCTGCTGCTGCCCCCCGGACATCTGTGACGGAAAGTTATCCTTCCGCTCCTCCAGCCCTACCATCCGTAACGCTTCCACCGGATCCATGATATCCAGCCCCAGTTCCCGCATCAGCCCGACATTTTCCATGGCTGTCAGACTCGGTACCAGGTTGTAAAACTGAAAGATGATCCCCACATCTACCGCCCGGAACCGCCCCAGCGCCTTGTCATCCAGCGATGTGATCTCACGTTCCCCGAAGGTGATCTTTCCGCTGCTCGCAGCATCCAGCCCGCCAAGCATATTCAGAAGCGTACTCTTGCCGGCTCCCGACGGTCCCAGGATCACGACCATCTCGCCTTCATCGATCGTCAGATTCACATCGTGAAGCGCCTCGTATACGATATCTCCGGTATGATAGATCTTTCCTACATTTTCAAATCGGATCAGTACACCCATATTCCGTCCTTTCCTGCTGCCCGTTCCTCTGCCAGGGTGATCTCAACGTCTGTCTATTCTCTTCCCGGCAGGGCGGATCGCCTCCATCGGGCATACCAGCAGACACAGATGACATCCGACGCATTTCTTTCCGTCCAGCTTCGGTCTGCGCTCCTCGAAACGTATCGCCTGATGTCCACCGTCTTCACAGGAGATCGCGCATCTTCCGCAGCCAATACATTTCTCATAGTCAAAAGCCGGGAACAGCACGGTATCACGCTCTAGCACATCCGTTGTCGCGCTGATATTTCCCAGCCCGGCGCCGATCAACGCTTTCACAGATGGAAGATCTCTCTGTGCCAGATAGTAATTCAGTCCGTTCTTCAGATCATCAATGATACGGTATCCATACTGCATAACCGCTGTCGTGATCTGGATGGAGTCTGCCCCCAGCAGAATAAACTCCAGGGCGTCTCTCCAGGTTTCGATCCCGCCCATGCCACTGATATGTTTCCCCTGCATTGCCTTATTCTGCCCCAGCTCAGAGATAAAACGCAGCGCAATGGGTTTCACCGCATTTCCGCTGTAACCACCGATCGCAGATTTTCCGTTTACAGCCGGTGCTGATACATAAGTCAGCGGATCTACACCGATGATCGATTTGATCGTATTGATCGCAGACACGCCATCCGCGCCTCCTCGTATCGCTGCTTCCGCCGCCGGGCTCATGTTGGCCACGTTTGGTGTCAGCTTTGCCAGTACCGGGATCGTCGTACTTCTCTTGGCTGCTCTGGTATAACGCTCCACCAGTTCCGGGATCTGCCCGATATCCGAGCCAAGTCCTTCCTCCATCATATTTGGGCAGGAGAAGTTAAGCTCCACGGCATCCGCGCCGTTTTCTTCGCAAAGCTTTGCCAGTTCTCCCCACTCCTGTTCATCCTGTCCCATAATGGAAGCCAGGATAAATTTTGTCGGATAATTCTTTTTCAGTCTGCGGAAGATCTCCATATTTTCCGCCACGGTATGATCGGATAACTGCTCGATATTCTTAAATCCCAGAATGCTCCCGTTATCCCCCGTGATCGCAGAAAAACGCGGAGAAGCCTCATGAATATCCATCGAGCAGATGGTCTTAAAACAGGCTCCCGCCCAGCCGGCTTCAAAGGCTCTTGCACACATATCATAAGTGGAAGCCACAACCGAAGACGAAAGCATAAACGGATTCTCCAAAGGAATGCCGCAGAGATCGCATTTCAGTCTTTCTTCATCTGCAGGAAGATCGATATCCGCCATAGGGCGCACTTCTTTTTCCAGCTTTTCCATCAGCTTCCGGATCGGTACTTCTCCGGCTCTGACACAGGAACGCTCGCAGGGAGCATCACAATCCGTACAAGGGAAGTTCTTCGGCAGAGACAATGCCGCGATATCTTCATTATCAAACCAGACATGACGCAGGATACTGCCCGGATCGGTCTTTGGACAGGCCGCAGAACACGGGGCATCCTTACATAACATACAGGATATCATATCGGTCCGCTTGAGCATCTTCTTCATCAACATAGAACTATACCTCCTCGTCTTTTTTTCTGTTCCCCCCAGCTAACCCCAAAACGATGTTCCCAAAAAACACATTTTTTCAACATCCTAATCCCATTATACAATCCAAAGTGCAAGCAAAGTGCAAGCCCAATAAAAAAACGATCCTGTATGTGCGATCGTTTTTCCTGTTTCGTTCGACAGGGTATGGATCTGGAATGGAATTCCATTCCACTCTCCCGCAATTGGAGCACAGGGATTCGAACCCTGAACCAGATGCATATGATCGGGACTTCTTCGAAGTCCTTGTCGCACCCCTTCGGGGTTTGGTTAGGCCCCCACTCTCACCATTGAGTTATGCTCCATCGTCTGTGATTATGTCGCCACAGTGCGCTGCTCATTTCTTTTACTACTTATATCTTAAGCTTCAAAGGCTACATTTGCTCTCAACCCAATCTTATTTGCTGATCTTGTCCGCGATGCTAGAAGCGGCAAAACTTTCAGGTTTGCATTTCGCTTCAAATCCACATGCGCGGATCCAGCCGACCAGCCCGGGGATCAACTCTTTGGTCTTCCCCTTATCTGACCATCCGGCATCGACGTGTATGGATAGTAAAGTATTCTCTCTCATCTTCTTATATCTGCTCTCCTCTTCCAACTCGCCCGCCAGCTGCATCATCACTTCCAAAGACCTCGATGTTTCGGTGTTTAATTTCTGCATTACATTCGTGATACGATTGATCCGGTCTATCTCATAGAAAAAGATCCCGCCGTGTCCTTCCTTGTATGCTGCTATTACCGTCACCATCTTGGTATCATTGAAGTTCTGGCTGTCCGTTCCAACAACAATCTGGAATACTCCTTCCGAGCTCTTGTTCATCTCATAGAACGCCAGAAGCTTCTCCGGTATCTGCTCTATATTCAGTTTTCCATAAGTCTCGCTGTGAAACATCTTTTCTTCCTCCAAATACAGGCGACCGGACTTGAACCGACACATTCCTGATCCCAAATCAGGAGGGCTACCATTACCCAACGCCTGTGAAAATTATAAACTGCGCCTGGCAGGCATCGAACCTGCAACCTGACGGTTAAGAGCCGCCTGCTCTGCCTATTGAGCCACAGACGCTTAATGCGTCTGACAGGATTCGAACCTGTGGTATACGGGTTAAAAGCCCGTTGCCATTCCGCTTGGCTACAGACGCATTATTTCGGTTTTCGATACTTTCGTTTCTGTTTTCGCTTCATTACATTTTCCTCACTTTCGTTTTATTGCAGCAATCGGAATCGAACCGATAACCTTTCGGGTATGGACCGAACGCTCTCGCCAGTTGAGCTATGCTGCAGAGCCTCAGAACGGACTTGAACCGATAACCTACCGCTTACAAGGCGGTTGCGTTGCCATTGCGCCACTAAGGCTTAGCTCCCAGGACAGGGCTCGAACCTGCGACCTTCGGTTTAACAGACCGTCGCTCTACCTACTGAGCTACCCGGGAATATACATGACGCTTTGGTTTTATGATTAACAGTCATCTCCAATAATTGCTGTTAGCGTCACAAGCGACCCTGACGGGATTCGAACCCGTGCTACCTGATAGACAATCAGGCGTGTTTACCTCTACACTACAGAGCCATGTTTAGTCGGCAGGGCAGGACTTAAACCTGCAATGTTTGCCCTGCGGGTACCGGTTTTACAGACCGGTGCGTTCACAGTCGGGATTCCTTCGGAATCCTATCGCACCCGCTTCGCGGGTTTGGAGCATTACGCTACCTGCCGTTAATTATTCTTCGTCAGGTAATAATAAGTATCCATTTTTCTTTTCCTCTTCTTTCTGTTGCAATTGTTTTCTGTTACATTTTTCCGATCGTGTGCCTGTCCGATCAGAGTGTTATATTATTTTGTTTTCAAAGCCCGTAACGGGAATTGAACCCGTATCAACTGCTTGGAAGGCAGCTATGCTTGCCGTTACACCACACGGACATTAGGGAGATAGCAGTACTTGTTAGCGGTTTTACCGCTTACAAGTACTCTATGCCGTAGCTGAAGCGCCTGTGTTCATCATAAGGAAACGGTTTCCTTATGAGCCTCTCCCCATATTATGTTGTAATGTTCTGCAGCAATGATTTACTTTGCCGCACCACTCCTGCCAGAATTGAACTGGCATTTCCGCCTTGAAAGAGCGGTGTCCTCGACCGGTTAGACGAAGGAGCGATATTCTTCCCAACAAAAATGGGAGCCCTTTTTATTTTCAGGCTCCCACAAAAGAAACTATGCTGCTTCTTGCAT
The DNA here is from genome assembly GCA_017508825.1 of Lachnospiraceae bacterium. Lineage (GTDB taxonomy): Bacteria > Bacillota > Clostridia > Lachnospirales > Lachnospiraceae > NK4A136. The sequence goes on along the minus strand of JAFWRC010000281.1, from coordinate 14,520 downwards.
CATATCCTTTTATGTTCGCCTATTCCATTCATAATCATACTTCCACTCGGGCCGTGATATGATGGAGCTGCTACTAATGGCGCGTTTAATCACATTAAGATCCATTCCGGCAAATTTGGCGCAATCAAACAACGGCTGCTGCGGCAGTCTGTTTGTATTCATAAATTGTTCGCGCTGTCTTGTCATTTGCTTTCTTGTCTCCTTTGTAATTTTATAAATACATTTAGGTATAAAAAATGGGAAGTTCCGCTTTCATGTATCAAAACATGAAGGACAGGCACTTCCCTCTGAAAGACAGAATACTACATCTCGATATATGTGTTAACCATTTTTTTTCAAATTTTCAAATAAACAATTGAGAATCACTATTATGCCTTTTGCACTCTTGTCTTTCATTCAGCTCAATCAACTTTATCCTGCTCATCTCAGTAATTTTCTTTATTGAGTAACTTTTGGTTAATCGGTTTTAAATAGTTTTTTCTCAAAATTCTTTCATTCTCAAAAAACAATTCTTCAGATTGCGAAAGCATCTTCTTTTTCATTTTTAACTCCGCAAGCTCAAGTGTACAAACCAAATCAGCTACTTGAAACAATCTATATTGAGCCGGCATCACTTTCCGAACTTCAACGTGATCAAATAGAGCGTTAAATACGGATGAAATAATTTTGGTCACTTCTGATTGGCCGTTATCATAGTACACCTTAATCACATCAAAATGTTGAAAAAACGATAGATTGTCTCTCAGTCCCGACGATAATTCCTTGCTAAGTCTTGCTACGGATTGGACAGTATCTTCATTAGGCATTTTTTCAATATAGGCCGTTATAAACTTCATATCAATATGCCTGACAAATGCCATCAGTCTCATAACAATCTTCCGGCGCACCTCTAGATCCTCATATTCATATTCTTTTTCCTTACGAATAATCGGCCCAACGTGAATACAATGCTCTGGATAACCAAGATACGCCATCTCTCTTTCGAGAATATTTAAATTTTCACTAATATCCATCTTCTGATCATGAAGTACGAGTGAGATAATATAATATGGTGCATGATTCTCATATTCACCAAAATCTCCACTTTCGTCAACAAAAACGCTTAACTCTTTCATATCGCTCCCTAATAAAAATGGCGGGTGTCTTACCCGCCAAAGGTGGACCCGGGTCTTTCGACCAGCCCATAACTCATCTCTGAATTATAACTTACTCAAACTTCCCACACCAATAAGGTGTGTTGAACATTGAAAATTCAATATTTCAGTCAATAAAAATGGCACAAACCCATTCTGCATAGTATAATGGAATTGTCCAGAAACCATTCTACTTTGGAGGATTTATGCCATGTCTATTATATCACAGAAGAATAACAATAAGAAAGAGCTTTTTGACTGTATTCAGAGATTTTTTTCAAAACACAGAATTGGCGCTATTCTTAAGAAATGTAATGGTACAAAGGAAAAGGGCGTACCTGCCATTTCTCTTCTTCGATATAAGCTTGGCAATGTTTTTGTTGGACGCAGTATGTATATGCAACAGCGTACCGGTTCATTCAAGGAATGTTTTTCCAAAAACACTTTCTATAGGTTCCTGAACAGCCCGAAGACGAACTGGCTCAGATTTACAACAATGCTTGCTGCCGATATCATCAACAAGGATCTCACTCCCCTAACGGATGAAAAGCGCATCAACACATTCATAATCGATGACAGTCTTTTTAATCGTACCAGCTGTAAGAAAACCGAGTTGGGATCGCGTGTATTTGATCATGTTGATATGCGCTATAAAAAGGGATATCGAATGCTCACATTAAGTTGGAATGATGGTAATTCTCTCATCCCTGTAAACAGTTGTCTTATCGCTTCGTCTAAAGAATCGAATGTCATCGGGCCGGTTAAGGATTATGATAAAAGATCTATCGCCGGGCAGCGCAGGATATTGGCACAAACCAAAGCTCCTGATGCAATGCTGAAATTACTTGATGCTGCAAAGTCCGCTGGATTATCAGCACAATACGTTCTTTTTGACTGTTGGTTTGCAAATCCATCCCAGATCGTTCAGATAAATGAACGGGATATGGACGTTATAGCGATGATCAAAAAGAGCAGTCGGATCAAATATGAATACGAAGGTGAGCAGCTCAATATCAAGGAGATCTATTCTCGTAACAAAAAACGTCGTGGAAGATCAAGATATCTTCTGAGCGTTGATGTTATGCTCGGAAAAGAAAATCCCATTCCTGCAAGGATTGTTTGCGTTAGAAACAAATCAAATCGAAAGGACTGGCTGGCATTTGTATGCACCGATATCGCTCTTTCTGAAGAAGAGATCATCCGGATCTACGGGAAAAGATGGCAGATAGAGGTATTCTTCAAAACCTGCAAATCAAGCTTAAACCTCATCGGCGAATGCCATAGCCTTTCTTACGACGCACTTACTGCGCACACTGCTATAGTATTTACCAGATACATGCTTCTTGCAATGGAGCAACGGCAGCACGAAGATATGCGGACGCTTGGAGAAATATTCTTCTTTCTCGTTGATGAAATGGCAGACATTACATTCGCCAGATCAATGACCATACTCTTTGAGGCAATGATTGCAAGCCTCCAAGAAATACTTCGATTAAGCGATGCACAGCTTGATGCCTTACTGGTTGATTTTGAGTCACGCTTGCCTGAATACTTAAGAAATGCATTGCATACAGGTCAATATGCGGCATAAATTGCTAATTTATCGGTTGAAATATTGAATTTTCAATGTGCAGGCCCCATTTTAGGTATGGGAAGTCTTAGTTAGATATATATGTAACTGTTTCAGAAACTGACAGCGAAGTCAAACTACTGCAGCCGGAAAAAGCATTTTCTTCAATAAACGTTACACTGTCTGGAATAGTTATTTCGGTCAGCTGTACACAGTTAGTAAATAACCCCTGCGCGATTCCGGTAACACCATCTTCAATAATTACCTTTTTTATCATTTCTTTCTCTGAAAAATTAAGGGAATTATAACCATTTGGAATTATTGTATTCTCTTCGTAATAGCTTCCACATCCCGTGCCACTTATGAACATAGTCCCTTCATCATTCAATGCCCATTTTATCCCACCATATGCCCCTTGGCTAATAATATTGCCATCTGCTTTGTTATTCTCAATATCCTCTTCCACCAGATCTGTTTCAAAAGAAAGTTCTTTTTCTTCTTCCTCTGCTTCATTTTCAAACTTTTCCTGCAGCAGATCACCAAAATCATCATCTTCCGGTGCAGCCAATGCCATACTGGTACTCAGTTGGGACACAGTCATTATCACTGACATTCCTAAACCAAGCTTTTTCATCCATTTATTTGCCATACTGTTCTCTCCCTATTGATTTATATTTAACACCAAAAGGGATACTTCAATAATGGAGTATCCCTTTATTCTCTTATTATCTTACCATACCGTTCTCTACATAAAACGTTTCACCGTCATAGACTACAGGACCAGAATAATCCTCTGCAAGCTTGCCGCCAATAACATAGAACCATTCACCATCATACATCGCCAACCCGCTATACTGGAGCTGTGCCTGGCCTTCCGCGAGGTAGTACCAATCAGGTCCATCCGGATCTTTTGCTAAACCATTTACTTCTTTCATGATTCGGCCTGCTGCTACATAGAAGAGTCCGCTATCATATTCTACATAATCAGCCAATGTAGTATCCAATTTGCCCTTATTAATATAGAACCATGCCCCATTGTACTGAGCAAGACCAGTATATTGATTCTGTACCTGGCCTGCAGCACAATAATACCAATCAGCGTCGTTATCCGGATCCTGTACCAGACCGTTTGCTTTTGTCTCTAAGTTTCCACTGACTACGACAAATTTTGCCCCTTCATAATCAACGAAACCAATTTTACTTTCTGCTACAACTCCTTTTTCTACATACCACCAATCATCATCCAGAGATACTAAACCCGTATAAGATGTTTGTTTTTCACCATCTTTGTAATAGTTAAGATTACCAGATTCATCTTTTATAAGAGCTGTTTCATTCTCTGAAATTTGTGGATCAGATTGCTCTTTTGAGACTGTTATATAGCATATTGTCCATATGTCATCTGAAGAATCAGCTGTTCCATTTGTTGCCGTAGCAGTAATCTTCGTTGTTCCTTCTGATATTGCAGTTACTACACCATTCTCGTTTATTGTTGCTACATCGATATTTTCTGACGACCAGATAATCGTTTTGTTTGTTGCTGTTTCCGGCTTAACATTAGCAATCAATCTTGTGGCCTGCCCTTCTTTTAGGGAAAATGTATCTTTATTAAGGGTTATATCTGTTACACTTGTTTCATCAATAATGGGAACTGACGCTGAGGTTACTGTAACAAGGCAAATTGCGGCTTTATCGTCAGAAGTATCATCGGTACCATTTGTTGCAGTAGCCGTGATAATAGATGTTCCTGCAGATATCGCTGTTACCAATCCAGTTGCGTCAACTTTAGCTACAGATTCATTTTCGCTTTTCCAACTTACGTTTGTGTTCATTGCATATTCAGGATAAACGGTTGCGATTAGTGCTGCAAGTTCACCCTGCGCAAGTATTAGTTCGGTTTTGTCTAAGTATACTCCTATTATACTGATAGGATCAGATACATCTATTATACAGGTGGCTGTTTTGCCACCTACTTCTGTTGTTGCAGTAATGGTAGCGGTTCCTGACGATATAGCGGTTACTAAACCATTAGCGTCTACTGTAGCAACGTTTTCATCACTACTACTCCAGCGTATAGCAGTATCTGGGGCATTTGTCGGCATAACAGTGGCTGTTAAGCTCGTTTTTTCACCTACTGTAAGGGATAACCAATCATTATTTAGGGTAACTGATCCTATACGAACATTACTTATTCCATTAAAAACCCCGTCCTGAATAGTATCCGTGTACGGTGTTGCTGCTAATTCGTAATATAGACCGTCGTTTGTATTCATAATACCATATATACGACCGGAAACACTTTCTTCATCGGTAATAACGTATACACATTCAGAGGTACCATCCGCATTTAAACGATATATACCATCAGAAACAGTGTAATACCATGAACCTTCGAAACGAGAAATGCTTGTGTATATAGAACCATAACTGCTATTCTTATCTTCTGAATCCGGCCAACTATCATGCTGATAGTCATATGTGGCTATGTCCTTCATTGTTGAAAAATCGTATATATGTATCTATTCGCCGTCGCAATATGCGGTTTGGGTTCCGTTAAGATTTAACGCACCATCAGTATTTTTCCAGAAAAAATTGGAATAATTATCTGATCCCTCTATTGTTTCATAAACATTCTGATTTGTTTTGGGACTATACCAATCAGTTCCGGAGTGGCCTTGTTCTATAATTTCTTTTTTTGTCAGCAGAAAATTATCATGATCACAATATGTTTTTCTTTTGTAGGCATCTGAATGATCATCCCAGGTAACATCGACGTAATAGTATTCCCCATCTAAGCAAACTATATTCCAAGCATGACCTATTTCATCACTATAAACTATCTCTGATTCTATTCCTATCTGCGAAAGTAAATATGTAAATGCAGAAGAATACCCATCACATACAGCTTCGCCTCTGACTAAAGCGTCATATGCAGTATGATTACCATGTGCTGACCTGGCAACATATTCAACGTGTTGAACAATATAATCGTGAAGATATAAAACCTTTTCTAAATCAGTCCAGTCATCATCTATTAAGGATAGTATTTCTTGGGCTTTAGCTCTAAGTGCCTCGCATTCAGCCTGACTATAATCGTCCTCGTACATTGGACATACGTCCGTTACATAGCCGTCATCTGTAGTATAGAACCGGTAACCAATAATTACATAGAACAATTCGGGGTTTGAGAGCACAGTGTCAGAATATAGTTTCTTTATTTCTTCTCTTGGAATATGATGCTCTGCAATATCAATAGTCTCGGCCCATTTAAGCATTCCTTCAGTTAATGTTTTTTGTGCAGATACAAAATTATCTGATACACCTTTATTCAATTGTACAGAGCCAGTCATTACTTCGCTGAAAAACGTATCTTCCGGTTCTACAACGTAACAGTCTTCGGCATAATTATCTTCCATTAGTTCAGGATCATTACTGTCGTCTTCTACTAGTTCTAATTCAGATTCTTCTTCAAATTTATCTTCAAGAGCATCCTCGAAGTCACGCTCCGATGCAGCGTATACCAGATATGTACTTGCCTGGGATACAGTCATAATCATAGCCATTCCAAGTCCGAGTCTCCTTAACCATTTATTTTCCATACCATTATCTCCTTCGCTGATAAATAGTTGAAAAGGGATACTTAAAAGTAGCCAAGTATTCCTTTTTACACTATATCACATAACTCATCTCATTAGATTTAATACATATTCACATCATATTCCAGAGTTGCAACATTACCTTGTTTATCATACAACCCAGATACTTCCACATGGAAAGTCCCTGTTTCCTCCTCTTTAAATACAGAGGTACCCGGTCGGAAAAGAATAGCAGGACCGGATCCGTAGCCATCGCGGTTTATGGTAAAGATCATTTCATTCTTATTGTCTACCCCGGACAGAGACTCACCTTGGAAAACCTGTTTTCTTCCATCCTGTGACGTAACCGTTACACATATGTTTTTCGCGCTTAAGCTGTTTGTATCAAAAACAGATGGATTCAGTGATATCGACCATGTATCGCAAAAATCTGTATATTCTACCGGGAAATATCCCGAACTCGGCCAGGCTACAAAGAAATATCCCTGTTGTGCTCCCGCGCGATTGGAGAAATCCTGACTTCCTATCACATACATAGCCGTAGCTCCGCCACGTCCGATACCTACATAACCAAACCCTGTACGTGTCATCCTTGGATCTATTACCCAGCGTCTATGCCCTACCGTAGTCATATTCTTATAGCTTCCGGAATCCCTCATATAACTCAATACACTTTCACTCAGCCCGCTATGACCAAGTCCCAGATTGCTCTTACTTGAAGCCTCATAACCCATCTGATAAGTACTTTCATCCATTCCATCGGGTATGGATGGATAATGATCCAGATAACCATTTGCTGCATTTACCAATGCAGCATACTGCGCATTCGTGTTATACTCCGGATCCAATTCAACACTGGGAACACCTGCTATAGCACGCACCAGATTTGTAGCGGACAATCCGCTCTGCAAAAACGAATCGCTTAACACGCCTGGATTGTAGGGTATATTAGCACTCGGGACATCAAAATAGTAATCACTGCTATAATTCATTGCCGCATACCATTCCTGTATATCCTGCGGCGACAATTTAGGCAGAGACAGATACCCGCTATAATCATATGCTGATTGCATACAACCATTCACTACCGGAAAACTCTTCCCATTGTATCCCGCCGCACCGGTATAATTATTATTCAGCTTTCCATCATCGATATAGAACCACGCTGTATCATATTCTACAAGACCCGTATACTGTGTCTGTGCCTGACCTAATGCAAAATAGTACCAATCCCCGTCTACGGTATTTTGCGGATCCTGCATAAGTCCACTGTACTCACTGATAATACGTCCGGCACCTACAGCAAATATTCCTCCATCATATTCCACAAAGGCATTCATCTTCACCTGTACCAGACCATCTTTTATGTAAAACCACTCTCCATCATATTCTGCCAGGCCCTCATGATGTTTCTGTACCATACCATTTGCACAGAAATAGAATCTGGGATCCGCAGAAGTACTGGCAGGATCTAATTGTACGCCGTTCAGGCTATCGTCCAGAACACCTTTATCCACATAGAACAACTCTTCATCATAATCTACAAACCCGGTATATTTTACATTTCTTTTTCCTTTTTCTACATACACCCAGATCTCACCTGTTTCCTCTGTATAATACAGCGCCAGACCTGTGTAGTTATTATCCACTTTACCTTTCACATAGCAACGGATTACGCCATCGGAATCTTTCTTCAGACGAGGCGTATCTCCATCTACAGATGATACTGTTCCACCATTTCTCGTATCCACTATCTCCGAAAATTCGCCGGAATATCCGTCTATTTCCGCTACATATTCGCCCTTACGATTATCATAGTCATACTTATAAAACAGTCCCCGTACCTTGTAATAATAATTTCTTCCCTTTACAGCCGTATCATCACAATAACAATACTCTATCTTATCGGTGTTTTTATAATAATTCCGCGTAAAACTATCCGTCCCTGCCATTCCGCTGTATAGCAGATCATATGGCCCATCCGCTTTTTCACTTCTCCATATTTCATATGCATAATTATTATTATCGTTTTTTAACCACTTTAGAGACACACCGGTAGGATGATCTTCCGAAAAGATCCCCACTTCCGTAATAACGGGTTTCTCCGGAAGAACAATCAAATCCATTGTAATCTCGATCGGCGTTGGGGTAATTCCATGGATCTCCGCTTCAATTACACAATTACTTGGATAATAATACCTTTCTGTTGTAAACATCAGCCCCTGTGATGCGGACGGCCAAATAATATTGTACCAGACCGGTTGATGGAATTCTTCCATATCAATGCCATCTGCAATCAAATCAGGTGCTTCAATTTTGTAACTACCCTCATCCATTACCACCTGGCTTTCTTCAAACCGGAAATTTGTATCTGCTTTGGGTGCATCGTAATAATTCGTGGATGCTTTTTTGATCCTCATCATAGGACGTACGCCGCTGCTCCACGTAAAATACACACGACCTCCCCACCGCAGATCCCCATTACAATCAACGTATGTTGGCTGTGACCATGAATAGTTCGAATGATTAGACGAACGCGTCCAATATGCGCAGGTATAATTCTTCTTATCATAAGCGAGTGCATCACTGAACCCTGTAATCGGTGTTGTCACATCCGGCTTCAGATAAAAATCGTAATAATGTGCTTTTCTTTCTTCAGAACCGGTAAAATAAGTTGTAAGTTCGTTATAAGACGGCAGGAAAAACCTATCTATCGTCCACCAGTTTTCTCCTTCCACCACAGATTCCATAACATCATCTAATTCGTCAGCCAGAAATCTGTTTTTATAATACGAATTGTTCAGATAGGATCTTATTTCACTGTTTACCCAGGTTACTTCCGTAGCATTTGTATCAGATAAGTATGATCGTCCGGGATACACGTACTCCGACAGGAGCAATAAAGAATCTCCCTCATCTTCCATTACGATCCAGCGGATCGGGATTGTAAGATAAGCATTGTATTCTCCGTCCCAGCCGTATACCTCGCCGTCCACCTCATATAAGCCGATACTTTTCCCTTTGAGCTGATCTTCTATATCCTCCGGTACCATGGTCGAATATCCAAAAGTCTGATGACCGAAGCAAATAATATCCCCTCTTTGATACTTCTTTTGTGTATGTGTTGTCTCTTTTAATGTGGTAAAAGAGCTTATATCACTTTGATATTCTTCTTCATCAATTACGATGAACATTTGATAGTAATACCTGCTTTCCGACTGCAGCTCTCCATACCAGTTTTTCACATTACAGTTAAACTCATCTATGGGATCGACATAATTTATAGTGATCTCCCTGGCATCTGACAAATCTTCCTCCGTACCAACTCTAACTCCCAGGCTATCTGTTTTGATATTTGTTTTTACATTCAGGACAGCATTGGTATCTGTGATCCAGTCTGCCCAGACTTTCACAAATTTCGCATCTTCTTCGGCAAATAATTCCGAAACATCCTCTTCCTCACATTCAAAAACCTCATAGTCAAAAAAGAGCTCTTCTTCACCTTCCTCCCACTCTTCGATAAATTTTTCTTCAAGAATATCCGCAAAAGCCTCTCCATCTTCATGCGAATCTTCCGTTTCACTATCCCTCTGATCTGCTTCTTCTATGTCTGTTACTTCTATGTCCGTTTCTTCATCTGCCTTATTCACATTGTCATACTCTATAGCTATAGTACTTTCTTCCGAAAGCTCTGCATCACATTCCTGAATGCTTTCAGACAAGCTATCAACACCGCAATCTCCGTCTTCCGATAAAATGCTGCTCTCTTCTTCCAAAGAACCATTTCCGGCATATACTGATATTACTCCTGGATTTGACCATAACATCATTCCGGTAATCGCTAATGTCAGCCATCTGTTTACTCTTTTTTTCATATGCCACCCCCGCCTGAAATACTTTATTTCGATCAAAATTTTGACGAATTGTCCCAACAGTTACACACCCATCATAACATGATGAGTATCATTTTACAAACCATTCCTAACCATCTCCCGTTTGTGCGGATCACAGGTACAAAACGGCTCCATCTGCATCGGGCAAATGGAGCTGTTCCTGTAAAAATTCTTTCCTACTTCACCATACCGCTGACAACATTGAAGGTTTCCCCATCGTAATCAACCGGCCCTGTGTAATCTTCCGCAAGCTTACCTGCGATAACGTAGAACCATTCGCCATCGTACAGAGCAAGTCCAGTATACTGAATTTGAGCTTGTCCATTAGAAAGATAATACCAGTCTGGACCATCCGGATCTTTAGCTAAGCCGTTTACTTCTGTCATAATACGCCCTGCCCCGACAAAGAACAGTCCACCATCGTATTCAACGTAATCTGCCAAAGTTACGTCAAGCTTTCCGTTGTTAACGTAGAACCATTCCCCATCGTACTGAGCTAATCCGGTATGTTGCAACTGTACCTGCCCATTGGAACAAAAATACCAATCTTTTGAATTCTCTGAATCCATCACAAGCCCATTTGAATTTGTTTCCAGTTTTCCGTTTACGATCAGGAATTTGCCTCCTTCATAATCAATAAATCCATTTTTTTTGTCATCAACAATACCATCAACAATATAATACCATTCATTCTCTGCACATATTAATCCAAGATAGTTATTTTGTTTTTCACCATCTCGATAATACTCCATGCTTCCATTTTCGTTTTTTACAATTGCATTTCCTTCCTGAGGAACGGCTATTAATCGTTCATACTCCATTTCCGCTTCTACGAGCTTATTTACATTATATACGAGTTCTTTTTGTACTTCTGTAAGCTTCTCATATGAGGTTCTCGCATCATCTATTTTTTGTTTACATTCGTTATTATTTACTATATCACCAATTGCATCTATCTTCTCTGATACTGATTTTGCAGCCGCCTCGTCAGCCGCCTCTATTTCTTTATCAGACACATAATTATAGTGAATTGTTGTATTTTGGGAAATATCATTTATCGAGCTATTATTAGTCAGCTTCTTCCATTCTTCTTCGTTCCCGCCGTAATATATATCAGCGAGATTATATGCGTGATAAAAACAAGACCCATCAAGTGTTTTAACATTCTTTGGTATATAGATGGTTTTTAGTGAAGCGCATTCAGCAAATGCTTTATTTCCGATTGATATTAGGCTGGACGGTAAATATACTTCTTTAAGATTATTACAAGTATTAAATGCATTGTCTTGAATTTGAGTTATACCAGCAGGAATAGCAATTGTTTCAATATTTAAATATGACATAGCATACTTGCCAATAATAAGAGTATCTTCAGGAATTGTAGTTCCAACACATCCCGTAACAAGGGTATTTGTATCTGTCTTCATAACAGCATTACAATTGTTTCTGCTGTCATACACTTTATTGTTACTATCTACTTCTAAAGAAGTTAGGCTATAGCAAAAATCAAACAATGGTGCTTCAATAGATGTCACACTTGCAGGAAGCTTAATATTTTCCAATTTCTGGCAAGTCTCAAAGGCTGCCATCCCAATTGTCTCTACTCCTTCCGATATTGTTACTTTTTTTAATTCAGAACAATGGCCGAACGCCTGTCTTCCGATAGACTTCACCGATGAAGGTATCATAACGCTTTCAAGATTTGGGTAATATTCAAATGTATGAGCACCTATTTCTGTAATCCCCTCTTCAATAATCAGATTAGTTGCTTCCTGCCCAAAAAAAGAATTATCATCTAGCTTTAATTGCCACAAAGCTCCTGTTCCCTGTATTTTTAAGGTTCCAGCATCATCAAGTACAGCTGTAATTCTTCCGTTATCGATAGTTATACCGTTCTCAATATCCACAGTTTCTGACCCGTTTGTTTTCTCATAGTGAATAGCTGCTAATAGAAGCACATTATTTTTACTACCTATATAGATGTTTTCCCAGTCAGTTTCACTTCCACCGTAGTATACATCAGTTAACGTGTCACAATTATCAAAGCATTTGTTTTCAATTGTCTTTACACTCGCTGGTATATAAAGCTCCTTTAAAGAATTATTTGTATTAAATGCGCTTGTATCAAGCTTCGTTACCTTATTCGGAATTGTGACGGATTCAAGTTTTAAATAAGCGAGAGCATTTTCACCAATTGCAACTGTATCTTCTGGAATTACAGTTGTATTACACCCTGTAATAAGAGTGTTGGTACTCGTATTCATAATAGCATTACAATTGTTTCTGCTGTCATACACTTTATTGTTACTATCTACTTCTAAGGATGTAAGGCTATAGCAAAAATCAAATAATGGTGCTTCAATAGATGTCACACTTGCAGGAATACGGATTGCTTCCAATTTCAAGCAAGCTTCAAATGCTGCCATGCCAATTGATCTGACTCCTTCCGGTATGGTTACATTTTGCAATTCGAGACAATGCCCGAAAGCGTATTTTCCAATTGCCTCTACAGAAGATGGAAGGATTACAGTTTCAAATCCATATCCTTCAAATGCACGATCCCCTATTTCCGTAATCCCGGTATTTATTATAAGCTTCTTTGCGTCTGCACCAAAAGATGAGTTATCCGCTTCCTTAAGCACGTCCAATACTCCGCTTCCGCTTATCTCTAACGTCCCATCATCATATAGAATAGCGATAATTCGTTCATTATCAATAGATATACGATTTGTTTCATTGATTTCGTCAACTTCCATCACATTTTCTGCTTCTACATCATCGAAGGCTGCCAAACAAACTATCCCACTCACTTGTGAAATTGTCATAATTGCAGCTATTCCTAAGCCAAGCTTTTTTAACCATTTATTAGCCATGCCATTATCTCCTTTCAATTTATCAATAGGGTAAAAAAGGATACTTAAGTAGCCAAGTATCCCTTTTTAGCGAAAATCATATTATTTAACCATACCATTCTCTACATTAAACGTAGCACCATCATAATCAACAGTACCGGTATAATCGACTGCTAATTTTCCGTTAATTACGTAGAACCACACACCATCATACATGGCAAGACCTGTGTATTGAGTTTGTGCCTGGCCAGCCGCAAAATAATACCAGTCTCCATTGATTGGATCCTGAGGATCCTGCATCAAACCTGAATATTCGCTAATAATACGGCCTGCTCCAACAGCAAAGAGACCGCCATCATACTCTACAAAAGCGTTCATATCAGATGCTACCTTGCCGTTTTCTATGTAAAACCACTCGCCATCATAAAGAGCAAGACCTACATGTTGTATCTGTACTTGACCATTAGCATTGAAGTACCATACGTAATTAGGTGCGCTGTTCGGATCAATCATCACTCCATTAAGATCAGTTTTTATGCTACCATTCTCTACGAAAAACATGGAGTTTTCGTAGTTCGCATATCCGGAGTAGGTATCATCACGCTGACCGTCAACATAGCATACAAAGATGTCATTTTCCTTTTTCAGAATAGCATCATTTGTATCTTCCGGATTTAGGATGGTACTGTTGCTATTTGTTTTATATATCGGCGATTTTAAAGAGTCGTTATCAAAATAGCCATTGGCATATTTTGTTAAGTCACTACTTGTTATAAAGCTTATAGTAAAATAATAGCTGTGCTCATTGGAATAATCTATATAGTAATCCATATGACAAGTATTATCATAGCTCATCCAACTCGTTCTATATTCATCATCTTCATATAAACAAAAACAATATTCAAGAGCATTTTCTACAGGGTCACACATAGCAACTATACCCTCATAATCCTCATCGTACTCCCATCGAAGATTACTTGGCGCAGCAATCCGTTTATCTGGTTGAATCCATTTGATTTCTGGTATGTTTTCAGAGTATACTTTAGTTGAATTTTCCCAATTATTACTCCTTACAAAAACCTTTGCTGTATAGGTGCCTGTTCCATCAAAATCTTCAGCAACATAATAAATAAAATTAGGATCATCAATATATCCAGAATAATCCCCCATTTCATGGAAACCGCACTCTTCTCCGTCTTTATATATAATGCACTTGTAAACCATTGAATCATTCGATGCAATCCTAAATGCTAATACACCAGGAGCATTCCATTTCACATCTGTGGGAGGAATCAATTCTGTAAATGTATATATAGTGCTATTACGATCAAATATAGGTGATTTTTCTGATGATGGGCTGTCAAGGTATTTTGAAATATCGCTACTTATAACACGATCAACAGTAAAATAGTATTCGTGATTTTGTGGATCGTCTGGAAATGCAAAATAGCACTCATTTTTTTGTTGTGTTTTGGT
>JAFWRC010000280.1 GCA_017508825.1 Lachnospiraceae bacterium | reverse complement strand
GCAACGCCGAAACCTACTCTGACAGAGAATCCCTCAGCAACGCCGAAACCTACTCTGACAGAGAACCCTTCAGCGACGCCGAAGCCGACACTGACAGAGAACCTTTCAGCAACGCCGAAACCTACTTTGACGGAAAGGCCTTCAGTAACGCCTACCCCTACTGTAACACCAACGCCCGTGCGCGGGGCGGATGAAAAAACGTCCAACAACGGTGATACGATACAGTTACCTGTGGCGCCGTAGTGTAAGGGAGAGTAATGATGGAACAGTATGAAGAGTTAAAGATCGAAGTGATTGAATTTGATGAGGAAGATGTCATAACGACAAGTGCTATACAACTTCCTCTTGCACCGAGATAAGCGGATGAAGGCTTGGCAGGTGGCTTTGGTCACCTGTCTGTTTGTTTGGAGGGAAAAGAATGTCCAAAACATTTTGTTTTGCCGGTATAGGAATCTCGATTTCTCCGATCCATCAGACTGTTTATTCTTTTTGCTCAGGGTATGAGAGTGATGTATGCGCTGATTTTGCGGTAACGACTACTATGTCAGATATTGCGTTTGAGCGGGGACGCTCTGAACAACAGGATGTTGCGGAAGCCTATCTGGAAACGCTGGCAGTATACCGCAAGATCGCAGAAAGAATGCCGGGATATGACACGATCCTTTTCCACGGATCCTGCGTGGCGGTAGATGGCGAGGGGTATCTGTTTACTGCAAAAAGCGGTACCGGGAAGAGTACGCATACGGCGCTTTGGCGTAAACTTTTGGCAGATAGGGCGGTTATGGTGAATGACGATAAGCCGCTTCTTCATATCAACGAAAATGGATCGGTCATCGCATACGGTACCCCCTGGGACGGGAAGCATAGGTTGAGCAACAACATAGCAGTACCCTTGAAGGCAATATGCATCCTGGAGCGGGCGGAGGAAAACGATATAGAAGCGATAACAAAGCAGGAAGCAATCCCCATGTTGTATCAGCAGGCTTATCGCCCAATGGATACAGAGGCTATGCAACAAACGATCGCGCTGATCGAACGTTTGAATGTGAAGTTTTACTGGCTGGGCTGCAATATGGATATCAGCGCTGCTGAGTTGTCTTACCATACGATGAAAGGATGATGTTATGAAACTGAAAAAAGGATTTATACCACATGAAACCGGCAGTGAATCACTGCTGATCCCGGCCGGAGGAGCAGGCTTTTCCGGGCTGGTGAAAGGAAATAAGACACTGGGCGCAATCCTGGAACTGTTAAAGGAAGACACCACGGAGGAGAGTATTATTGTTGCAATGAAACAGCGTTTTGATGCGCCGGAGAATGTGATCGCTGCTGATGTGAAAAAGGCATTAACGGAACTTCAAAAGATCGGTGCTCTGGATGAGTGAACGGATGTCCTATGAGGAATATCTGAATAAAAACGGGAGCCTGACTTACGGGAATAAGGGAGTGAGCATGCTCCCTTTATTACGTCAGGGACGGGATCTGTTTACCGTGCGAAAAAAGGAAGCCAAACGATGCAAGGCGGGAGATGTGGTTCTGTATAAACGTGAGCCTGACCAATATGTTTTGCATCGGATCATAAAAGTGCGGCCAAAGGATTATGTGATCCTTGGCGATAATTGTATTAACAGGGAATACGGTATAAAGGATGAAGATATCCTTGGAGTGATGACAGGCTTTGTGCGTGATGGCAAGGAATATTCCGTAGAGGCTCTGTGGTATCGGATCTATTCGTTTGTATGGCTGCATACAGCAGGTCTGCGGATCGTTATGAAGAAATGTTTTGAAAAGATGAAACGGATCAGGAGAAAGCGATGAAGGATCCGGCAGTTAAATGGCTTTTCTCGGTACCCGGGAGAAAGAAAATCCATATCGTATTTCTGACGGCTGTTCAGGCACTGCATGGCGCATCCGGGGTTCTTTATGCTTTTCTTTTAAGGATGATCGTGGATGCTGCCGCCTTGCATGACAGTACGGTTTTTTTTCGCGGGATGGTTCTGGTCATGCTGCTGGTTGCGGGGCAGTTATGTCTTCGGGCTGTGATCCGCTGGCTGACCGAGTTTTCCAAGGCTTCTTTTGAAAATATCTTCAAAGGCAGACTTATGGATACTTTGCTGTCAAAGGATTATCTTCGTGTCAGTGCGGTGCATTCCGGGGAATGGATGAACCGGCTGACGAATGATACGGTGGTGGTCGCGAATAATTACGTGGATATCATTCCGGGACTGGCAGAAATGGTAGTAAAACTGATCAGCGCCCTTGTGATGATCGTCATATTGGAACCGGGATTTGCATCGATTCTCATACCGGGCGGCGTGGTACTTGTACTCTTTACCTGGCTGTTTCGTAAGGTGCTCAAAAAGATGCATAAGAACGTGCAGGAAACGGACGGCAGACTTCGTATCTTTCTTCAGGAGCGGATCGGGAGTATGCTGATGTTAAGATCCTTTGCGGCAGAGGAGCAGACATTGGCAGATACATGTAAAAAGATGGAGGAGCACAAGGCGGCGAGAATGAAGAAGAACCGCTTCTCCAATCTCTGCAATATCGGTTTCGGTACGGCCATGAACGGAATGTACCTATTGGGCGTGGGCTGGTGCGGTTATGGTATATTGATGGGAACGATCAGTTTTGGCACGCTTACTGCCATCACACAACTGATCTCACAGATCCAGACGCCCTTTGCCAACATCACTGGATATCTGCCGAAGTATTATGCCATGCTGGCCAGTGCCGAAAGACTGATGGAGGCAGAGAACTTTCCGGAGGCGGAAAAAGAGGTGCTTTCCGAGGAAGAGATCCGGAAGTTTTATTTGGGCATTCAGGAGATTGGTTTCCGTGATGTGAAATTTTCATATCTTCCGGATACGGTGGTACTCAAGGATCTTTCTTTTACCGTAAAAAAAGGCGAATATGTTGCATTTACGGGACAGAGCGGCTGCGGCAAATCAACAGCGCTGAAACTCTTGATGTGTGTATTTCGT
Source organism: Lachnospiraceae bacterium (assembly GCA_017508825.1). Taxonomy (GTDB): domain Bacteria; phylum Bacillota; class Clostridia; order Lachnospirales; family Lachnospiraceae; genus NK4A136. Next base: position 2,000 of record JAFWRC010000280.1, on the reverse strand, counting down.
CCGGAGGAAGGTGACGTGTATTGCAGGGATATGAAAGGAACGGAAAACAAACTGGACGCAAGATACAGACGGCTGTTTGCTTATGTTCCTCAGGGGAATGCTCTGATGAACGGTAGCGTCCGGGAGATCGTTTCTTTTGCCAAACCGGAAGAGAAATTGAATGAAGAGAAGTTGTGGAAGGCGCTTCAGATCGCGTGTGCAGACGGTTTTGTTTCGGGATCGGAGCAGGGCATAGACACGGTTCTGGGAGAACGCGGATCCGGAATTTCCGAGGGGCAGATGCAGCGACTTGCAATCGCCAGGGCTGTGTTCTCGGATGCACCGGTGCTTCTTCTGGACGAAGCGACAAGTGCTTTGGATGTAGATACGGAGAAAAGGCTTCTGTATAATCTGAGAGAGTTGACGGATAAGACAGTTATAACCGTTACACACAGACCGGCGGTACTGTCTATATGCGACAGAGTACTGGAGTTTACGGAAGACGGGATTTCGGAGAAAAAGCCGGAATAAACGGGAAACTGTGCACAGGACGATATCTGTGAAGGATCATTATCGGGGTATGACAAGGTAACAAGAAATGACAGATGAAAAGACGGAAGAGAAGACTGTGACAAAAGAAGAATGCCGTAAGGCACTGGATGCCGTGATGCGGCTGTGTGCATGTGCGGTAAACGGTGAGATCCCGGATGCAGATTGGATTCGTGGGATGGATCTGGATCTGCTTTACAAGGCTGCAAAACAGCACCTGTTAACGGCAGTGGTAGGATACGCACTGGAAAGTGCCGGCATCCATGATCATGCATTTCTGCAGGCGAAGGCAAAGGCTATGCGCAAACTGGGGCTGATGGATGCAGAAATGACCGTCTTGTTTGAAAAGATGGAGCAGGCCGGGATCTGGTACATGCCGCTAAAGGGAACAGTGCTGAAAGATTATTATCCGGCATATGGGCTCCGGCAGATGGCAGATCATGATATCCTCTTTGATGCCATGCGTGCGGATGACGTGAAAGCAATCATGACGGAGATGGGCTTTATTTCAGAGAATTTTGGCGCAGGAAATCATGACTGTTACTATAAGAAACCGGTATGCAATTTTGAGATGCACCGTTCTCTTTTCGGCAAGGGTCATGAGACAAAGATGCAGGAGTATTATAGCGACATAAAAGCGCGGCTTATACCGAATGAGGGCAGTAAATACGGTTATCATTTCTCACCGGAAGATTTTTACATCTATATGATTGCGCACGAGTACAAGCACTATTCCGGAGGAGGTACAGGGATACGATCACTATTGGATACCTATGTATATCTGAACAGGGTGACTCTGGATATGGAATATGTGACAAGGGAAGCCGAGAAGTTAGGGATCCGGGAGTTTGAGGAGATCAACCGTACATTATCGCTTAAGGTATTTTGCAGGGAGGCTGCGGAACAGCAAAAGATACAGTTGAGCGATGCCGAAACGGAATTGTATGAAAATATTACAGGAAGCGGAACTTATGGGACGATGGAGAATGTCGTCAAGAACCGGATGAAAAAGGTGACCGGGGGGCAGGGGAAAGTAACTGCCGGTATGAAACTGAAATATTATCTCAGAAGATTGTTCCCGAAACAGGAGCTTTTATATCCATGGTATCCGCCGGCAAAGTATAAAGTACTGATCCCGTTCGTATGGGTATACCGGATCCTGGTAATCGCTATAGTCAGAAGAAAGAAGGTACAAGGGGAGATCCGGATCGTGGAGAAGCAGAAAGATATATGATTTATGTTGATACTCAATAATGAAAAGCAGACCCTATGGATGTATAGGATCTAAGTCTAAAGAGAAAGTCTTTACCGATGCTGCAGCTATATACTGATGGGTATTGATAGTTCTATAAACAAAATTTATAAGTATAATAGAAAGGGATAATTGCATTAAAAGGTTCAATTCAATACGCTCCGTAACATATGATACGTGGCGAGCCCGAAGACAGATATCTCAAGGGATGATGTATAAT
>JAFWRC010000279.1 GCA_017508825.1 Lachnospiraceae bacterium | reverse complement strand
GAAGTACCCCGTCAAAGTCCTTCAGCTGCGGAAGGTTCAGGATATTCAGTTCGCCGTTCAGTTCGGCTTTTGTTTTGTCGTAGGAAGTATAGTCCAGAAAAATGAACACATCGATATTGTCTTCTGCAGCACGTCGGCGTATTCCTTCCAGAGCAAATTCCAGATACTCGTCATTCCATCCGTTCGTAAATACGGCAACTTTTCTTTTCATACAGCACCCCCGGGCCATAGCCCATTTGCCTTGACATTATAGCATAAGGAGCTGGGATTATTCAAGTTGCTTGAAGGGATAAGAGCGACCGTATATATTATTGTATAATTTGCCTATAATTTAGAGTTGCCTTTTGGATAAAATGGTGGTAGGATAGTCTACAGTTTAATATCTGCATGGAGACAAGGGGGTTTCTCGTATCGTCATCGGAGAGCGTGGTTACTTTCCGGGGAGTCGAAAAGAGATCCTTTTTGCTTTATAGCAAAAAGCCCTCCGGGGGATGCACACTCGCGCGTAAGGAATGTGTTGCTGTCGCAACCGCGCTCGGCGCGAGCGTTCTGCAAGCAGAACGCTATTCTCTATAGGCTTTGTGCAGGTGTAAGAACTACAAAAAGGAGGAAAAAACTATGAAAAAGAAAGCAGTGAGCGCTGTTCTTGCAGCAGTACTGTCCATGTCCATGATGGCAGGCTGCACCGATGCAACAGCAACAGGCAACACAGGCAGCACCGGTACCCAGGACGGACCGGCAGCAACGGAAGCACCGGCAGCAGATGCCGGCAGTGCTGATGCGGGATCCGCAGACGCAGGTACGGCGGATATGACAGCGGCAGGCGGCAGCCTGACCGGTACCCTGAAACTGGGTATGATCGGACCTCTGACCGGTGGCGCAGCGATCTACGGAAATGCCGTAAAGAACGGCGAGCAGATCGCAGTAGACGAGATCAACGCGATCAGCAGTGATTTCCAGATCGAATACAATCCGCAGGATGATGAGCATGACGCTGAGAAGTCCGTAAATGCTTATCACAATCTGCAGGACTGGGGCGTACAGGTGATCGCAGGTACCGTTACTACGACACCCTGCGTAGCAGTAAGTGCAGAGGCAAATGCAGACCGTATCTTTATGCTGACACCGTCCGCATCTTCCCCGACGGTAACCGAGGGTAAGGACAATATGTTCCAGCTGTGCTTCTCCGATCCGAACCAGGGATCTGCTTCCGCACAGTATATCTCTGATAACAAGATGGCATCCAAGGTTGCTGTGATCTATAACAACTCCGATGCATATTCTACCGGTATCTACCAGACATTTAACACCAAGGCTTCCGAGCTGGGACTGGAGATCGTTTCCACCACCACCTTTACGGATGATACCGCAAACGATTTCTCCGTACAGCTTGCAGATGCAAAGGACAACGGCGCAGAACTGGTATTCCTGCCGATCTATTATCAGCCGGCATCCCTGATCCTGCAGCAGGCTAAGGGTATGGGCTATGAGCCGACCTTCTTCGGCGTAGACGGTATGGATGGTATCCTTACTATGGAAGGTTTTGATGCATCCCTGGCTGAGGGCGTTATCCTGTTGACACCGTTCTCTGCAGATGCAGCCGATGATCTGACCAAGAACTTTGTTGCTACATACAACACCAACTATGGTGAGACCCCGAACCAGTTCGCAGCAGACGGTTATGACTGCCCTTACGCAATCTACCGTGCACTGCAGTTCTATGCTGACAAGAACGGCGGCCTGGATGTGACCGGCAAGGGCGCAGACGAGCTGTGCGAGATCCTGATCTCCGTATTTACCGATCCGGCGTTCTCTTCTGACGGTGTAACCGGTAACGGTATGGTATGGACCGCAAACGGCGAGGTAAATAAGGCACCGAAGGCGATGGTGATCGAGAACGGTGTTTATGTAGGTCTGTAAATCAACTGAACTTTTAAATGAAGACATGGATACCCGGGTGGTGCAAATCTATTTGCACTGCCACGGGTAAACGTGTATAATAGGATAGATTAAATTCTGACTCAAGAGGTGTTTTATGCTGGCCAATTTGATCAACGGGATCAGTCTGGGAAGTGTATATGCGATCATCGCATTGGGATATACTATGGTATATGGTATTGCGAAGATGCTTAACTTTGCGCATGGCGATGTCATCATGGTGGGCGGATATATCGCGTTCTGTTCCATCATGTATCTGGGGTGGCCGCCGGCGCTTGCAGTGATTGCTGCTATGGTTGTCTGTACGGTGCTCGGTATCGTGATCGAGCGTCTGGCGTATAAGCCGCTTCGCAATGCTACAAGTCTTGCAGTTCTGATCACCGCGATCGGTGTTTCCTATTTCCTGCAAAATGTTGCATTATTGATCTGGTCTGCAAATACAAAAGTATTTCCAAACATTTTTGAGAAACTGCCGGGGATCCCGCTGGGGGATACTACGATCGCTCCGGTAAACGTGATCACCGTTCTTGCAAATATCGTGATCATGATAGTGCTTACGCTCTTTACCACCAAGACAAAGATGGGCAAAGCTATGCGTGCCGTTTCGGAAGATAAGGGCGCAGCGACTTTGATGGGTATCAATGTAAACCGTACCATTTCCCTGACGTTTGCCATCGGCTCCGGTCTTGCAGCGATCGCGGGCGTACTGCTCTGTACGGCATATCCGACGCTGATGCCGACGACCGGTGCGATGCCGGGCATCAAGGCGTTTACCGCAGCCGTTTTCGGCGGGATCGGTTCCATTCCGGGAGCGATGCTGGGCGGCATTTTGCTCGGCGTGATCGAGATCTTCGGTAAGGCATATATTTCCACACAGCTTTCCGATGCGATCGTTTTTGCGGTCCTGATCATCGTGCTGTTGGTAAAACCGACCGGTCTGCTGGGCCATAAGGTCCATGAGAAAGTATAAGGAGGGGGAGAGATGGATAAGCTTAAGAATCTGAAAAAATCGACCAAAGTCTCCTTCCTGAATTACGGTCTGGTACTGCTTTTCTTTATCGTAGTGACGGCCCTGGCAAATACCGGGCATCTTACAAGGAGTCTTCAGGGACAGTTGATCCCGATCGTATCCTATATCATTATGGCACTGGCGCTGAATCTGGTAGTCGGCATTTCGGGCGAATTGAGCCTGGGGCATGCCGGCTTTATGTCGGTCGGGGCTTTTTCCGGCGTGGTCGTTTCAATGACCACGGCGAACAGTATTCCGAACGGCGGTCTGCGTCTTTTGCTGGCGATCGTGATCGGTGCACTGCTGGCCGGTATCGTCGGTGTGATCATCGGCATCCCGGTACTGCGACTGAACGGTGACTATCTGGCGATCGTAACCCTGGCATTCGGCGAGATCATCAAGAACGTGATGAACTGCCTGTATGTGGGCGTGGACGGCGCAGGCCTGCACGTGTCTTTTAAAGATACGGCTTCTTTGGGAATGGCGGTAGACGGAAAGGTTCTGATCAACGGGCCGATGGGTGCAACCGGCATCCAGAAGCTTTCAACCTTTACCGGTGGTATCATCCTGCTGCTTCTGGTACTGGTGGTGATCCAGAATATGGTGAACAGCAGGACGGGACGCGCGATCATGGCGATCCGTGATAACCGTATCGCGGCTGAGGCTTCCGGCGTACCGGTGACCAAGCACAAGCTGATCGCCTTTGTAACCTCTGCGGCAATGGCAGGCGCAGCCGGCGCATTGTATGCACTGAACTATTCTACCATTGCTCCGAAGAAATTTGACTTCAACACTTCGATCCTGATCCTGGTGTTTGTAGTACTCGGCGGTATCGGCAATATGACCGGTTCCATCATTGCAGCGGCTCTCTTGACCATTCTTCCGGAAATGCTGCGTAAATTTGCGGATTATCGTATGCTGATCTACGCGATCGTTTTGATCGTGGTAATGCTTGCGACCAATAACGAAAAGATCCGTGCGCTTCTTCGCGGGCTGGGAAAGAAGAATAAAGATGCCGAAGTGAAGGAGGGTGCCGCTAATGAGTGAGAAAACTGCAAATCCGGTACTGGAAACTTCACATCTGGGCATTGATTTCGGTGGTCTGACGGCGGTAGACGAGTTCAATATCAAGATCGCGCCGACCGAGATCAAAGGTCTGATCGGACCGAACGGCGCCGGAAAGACGACGATCTTTAACCTGCTGACCAAGGTGTATCAGCCGAGCCGCGGTACGATCCTGCTGGATGGCAAGGATACCCGCAGTATGTCGCCGGTACAGGTCAATCACGCAGGTATCGCCAGAACCTTCCAGAATATCCGTCTGTTTGATAAGCTGACGGTGGAAGAGAATGTCAAGATCGGTCTGCATGAGCATATTTCCTACGGCATGTTTTCCGGTATTTTCCGCCTGCCGGCCTACTGGAAAGAGGAAAAGAAGGCGCACGAAAAGGCGCTGGAGCTGCTGGATATCTTCGGAATGGCAGATCAGGCGGATGTACGTGCGGACAGTCTGCCGTATGGCGCACAGCGTCGTCTGGAGATCGTGCGTGCGCTGGCAACGGAACCGAAGCTTTTGCTTCTGGATGAGCCGGCTGCCGGTATGAATCCTTCCGAGACGGAAGAGCTGATGAACAATATCAAGAAGATCCGGGATGAGTTTCAGATCGCGGTCATGCTGATCGAACACGATATGAATCTCGTTATGGGGATCTGCGAGAATATTGTGGTGGTGAACTTCGGAAAGATCATCGCGGAAGGCACTCCGGCACAGATCCAGAATGACCCGCAGGTTATCGAGGCATATCTGGGCAGCGGAGCGAAAGAAACGAAGGAGGAGGAAAAATAGCGCGTATGGGTACGATGCTGAAAGTGGAAGACTTACAGGTATATTACGGCTCCATCCACGCGATCAAGGGTGTCTCCTTCGAAGTGAACGAGGGCGAGATCGTAACACTGATCGGAGCAAACGGTGCCGGCAAATCCACTACACTGAATACGGTGGGGGGATTGCTCAAAGCACGCAGCGGACGCATCATGTTTGAAGACAAAGATCTGCATGGTGTGCCGGCGAACAAAGTGGTTGCGGAAGGTATGGCGCTCTGTCCGGAAGGACGACGGGTATTCCAGCATATGACCGTGCTGGAAAATCTGGAGATGGGAGCATTTACCAGGAGCAATGCGGAAGCGGAAGAAACACTGGAACATGTCTACGAGCTGTTTCCGAGACTGAAGGAGCGTTACCGGCAGGTGGCGGGAACCTTATCCGGCGGAGAGCAGCAGATGCTGGCGATGGGACGCGCGCTGATGTCACGCCCCAAGCTGATGATGCTGGATGAGCCTTCGATGGGGCTGGCGCCGATCCTGGTACAGCAGATCTTCGATATCATCGTGGATATGAACAAACAGGGCACAACGATCCTTCTGGTGGAACAGAACGCGCAGATGGCACTGTCCGTTGCAAACCGTGCGTATGTCCTGGAGACCGGGCGGATCACAATGAGCGGAGACGCAAAAGAACTGGCAGCAAGTGAAGAAGTAAAGAAAGCATATTTAGGCGGTTAACGAAAGGGGAGAAAAATGGCAAAGAGAACAGACATCCACAAAGTACTGATCATCGGTTCCGGACCGATCATCATCGGACAGGCTTGCGAATTCGACTATTCCGGTACACAGGCATGCAAGGCGCTGCGCAGCCTGGGCTACGAGATCGTGTTGGTAAACTCCAACCCGGCAACCATTATGACGGATCCGGAGATGGCGGATGTAACCTATATTGAGCCTCTGAACGCAGAGCGTCTGGAGCAGATCATCGCAAAGGAGCGTCCGGATGCGCTGCTTCCGAACCTGGGCGGACAGTCCGGTCTGAACCTTTGTGCAGAGCTGAATAAAAAGGGCATTCTGGATAAGTACGATGTAAAAGTTATCGGTGTACAGGTGGATGCCATCGAGCGTGGCGAGGACCGTGTGGAGTTTAAGCAGACGATGGAAAGCTTAGGCATCGGCATGGCACGCAGTGAGGTTTCCTACAGTGTGGATGAAGCGCTGAAGATCGCAGATGAGCTGGGCTATCCGGTGGTACTGCGTCCGGCATACACCATGGGT
>JAFWRC010000278.1 GCA_017508825.1 Lachnospiraceae bacterium | reverse complement strand
TACGTGACGACAATGGAAAAATGGATGATGCCAAACTGGATGCGCTGATGCCTTGGTCGAAGGAATTGCCCGACGAGTTGAGAGTACCCCGCCGCTAAGCGGCGGCTATTTTTAAGGGGTAGCGCATGGTTTGACGCTTACAATATAAAAGTTCTGAAGAAAGTGGAAGTATGCCCAGTTGATGTGTCTTATTCGCTAGATGAACATTATAACAGATTTCATGGTGGAAATGGAATTATTATTGTATCAACATGTATGGTCGAAGTGGAATCTGTAGTTGAAGAAATTGAGCCCTTCTGGGTTAATGCCAAAGATTTTTTCAAGACAGACGATGAAAAAGTTCTTCGGAGAATGGTTGACGACAAAGAAACCGTAAAGATGAACATTTTCGTTGATTCCAGAACAAATGAAGTGCTAGGAGTAACAAGAAAAAGTGCCTCTAAACTGGCGCTTATTTATAATAATAATAAACTTGTTAAGCTTGGTTCCATAATAATTCCATGCGTTGATTTGCTTGTATTTGGTAGTTTCTACTTTTAAGGGAAGAAGGAAGGAAAAATAACGAGGGGGTGAAGGAATCGAGTAAAATCGGTTCCTTTTTTTGTGTGATTTTTGCAACTAATACCATATTGTTCTTGACAAAACGCTTCCAAATGGTGGTTTTATACCATCGTTTGGCTCGTTTTGATAATACAGGAACCGGGCTGCTGAGAAGGGATCCAGTGCCATTTCTATAGCCAACTGCAAAAAAGTATTATATAATAAAGGGCAACCGAAAACGCTGCAAACATCAGATGGGGGTAGTTACATATGGAAGAAAATGAAGTGCTGATTGAAGAATGGTCGCCGGTAACGAATATACAGGCGTTCGTAGAAAAGAGCGAGAAGAATTATTATTTCTACTTATGGGTCAATCCGGGAAGTGAAGAATCGGAGGTCCGTTCGAGTTGGATCTGCAATCGCATCAAGGCGCCGGAAAGTGTGGAAGAAGCATTGGAGATCGAAGGGGAAGCCCCCTGTATGCCGGTAGAATTTGTAGCGCACGATCCAAACGGAATGGAACTGGATGCGGATTCTCTTTCGATCGTTTGGTTTGAAGAAGGAGATGCAGCAGCTTTATTATCCGGTAACAAAATACTGTCGGTCATTCCGAGCTTCAGCGGGTATAATGGTTTTCACGGTTACTCTGTCTATGCGAAAGGAACCGGGCCGTTCGCCTGGGAACTGACGCAGGCGTATTCCAAGTTTGAAGAACAGATAAAAAAGAGCAGGGCGTTCTGGTCGTATTTTGATGAAGAGGACTATTGGGGACGAGTACAGAATTTTCATATGAATACGCTGAACCGCTTCTTCGGAAAAGAAGAGAAGTATTATGCGATCGATAAAGGCGAGTTTCCGCCAAAAGCTTTGGTGCAGGGCAGAAAAGGGAATGTCCTATACGGAATCACGCTTGGGGTAAGTATGATCCCAATGTCGAATGTGGATATGACCTATGGAGATGATTATACGGATTATCGTCGTATGGAACTGGGATTTGCATGTGATGAGAGACACGAAGCGTTGCTGAAGCCGTTCTTTTCGACGATGTCCGGTCTTGCGGGGTATCCGTGGGAGTACCTGACATTCTTTGGCCATGGCCATACGATACCGTATAAGAACATTAAGGGAATCGATTACCTGTTGTTTTTAAATGATCGTTTGCTCCGTACGACGGATGCGCCGAAATACGACAGGTTCATGGGAGATGAAGTGAATCTGCTCTGGCTGGTTCCGATCACACAGGAAGAGCAGAAATTTATCGAAAAAAACGGGATCGACGCATATTTGGACGGAAAAGATGTGTCGATGATTCATATATTAAAATAAAACGAACGCATTTTGGGCGAAAAAATAAATATGGTGTAATATATACAATAACCAATCCTGCAAATTATACAAAAAACGGCTGGAGACTATAACGCTCCGGCTGTTTTTGTGTGGGTTTATTTACATTTGACTTACCGCTCAATCCGGATCGGTGCGGTATTCTCGCGTACCGTATCGGCAGTGACGACGATCTTCTTTACATTTTCGAGGGATGGTGCCTCAAACATGGTTCGCATCAGGAGACCATCCAGGATGGAACGCAGTCCGCGAGCGCCGGTTTTTTGCTCGATGGCTTTTTTGGCGATCTCGTGAAGTGCTTCTGTCTGGATCTCCAATTGGATGAGGTCGTAACGGAATAGTTTGGAATACTGTTTCACCAGCGCGTTTTTGGGCATCGTCCTGACCGATCACATATTCATCCAGTATTTTCTTGATCTCAACGGGTTTGATCAGTTTCAGTTCTTTACTGAATTTCGGGCCGTCCTTTTTTTGCAGTTTCTCTGCCGGGGATCCGAAAAGCTGTTCGTAGCAGTACATAACACATTCGCAGCAGATATGATGCAATCCGGCAGAAAACATACTTTGGACATTGTATTCGTTTTTTCTGCAAAAGCTGCAGATCATGGCATTTTGCTTGTTCATAAGGTAAAGCTCCCATATAAAAATCAATATACTAAATATAGGTGGTTTATGTCCTTCCGTCAACACCCAATCGGTAAGACATCCGGGGCAGACTAATTTTTGTGGCGCTTGCACTTAGGGTGATAGAATGCTATTCAAAAGAACCCATCAAATAAATATATGAGTACGAGAAAGAGAGGAAAAACCTATGCCGAACCCGACAAACAAAGATGTAAGAATGACCATAACACAGGAAGAAATGGACGAAGCGGATTTTGATCCGGAGATCCAGAAAGCAGGAGACGAGCTGCTGAATGGTCTGGAGGAACGCGAAACGATCTATTTAAACGAGGATGAAGCGTCGGAAGAAGAGCAGCCGAAGGAATTTGATCTTGAAGAAGAACGGAAGAAAATGGATAGATTTCTGGAGAGAGAGGACAATCTGTCTGAGACCATATATGAGAATCCGAAGCTGCAGGAAGAAGAACCGAAGAAAAAGGATCAGCAGAACGAGCGTGTCTCCGGCATGGAGGATCCGGACGAGTTCCGTGAGAGTGACGCGGATTCCATGAAGGAAGAAGAGCCGGCAGATGAAAAAGCGAGAGTGCTTCAGGAATTGCTGGATCTGGAAAAGAAGAAGGACTACATGGGGATCGTTGAAAAATGTATGGATATTTTTCAGCGCCAGCAGAATTTTGAAGCTTCCGACGAAGAGCAGGAGGCCACTGTTGAGTATGTAAGAACTTTTTACGGCATGGCAGAGACGGGAATCCCGAATAATATGGTATTTCCGGAGAAGATGGAGGCGTTTATAGGGATCAACAAGGCTATGGGTGCCAAAAGGGCACAATATGCCGTTCAGTTGGGAAAAGAAGCTATTGAGTTTAAAGAAAAGCTGGTAAACGGGGAGATCAAAGGAGCGGAGAAATGGAAAGACGATGATAAGGCGCTCACTGACATCGCTTCCAGCTATGTGGCATCTACCAGTAAGACTGCTTATGATATGGAATCTGTACATAGTTCCTTAGGAATTATGGTACCGGCGGGAGAGGAGCATACTGCGATCGCCATTCGGAGCGGGGAGAAAGGTGCCAATGAATATGCCAAAGGATTGCACGATGAAAAGGCAGAAGAATACCTTAAACTGGGAAGGGAAGCTAATTCCGGTAAGGTGAATAAGTATGGACTGAAGATCGTGGAAAATGGCGGGAAGGATGGAAAAACATTTTTTGCAGATTCTGAAACCAAAAAGACCCTGGATAAAATGACAGACCCGAAGGATCTGGAAAAATATGAGGCAGATAATGATAAGATCCAGGAGCAGGCAAAGAAAAATCAGGAAATGATCGAAAAGATCATTGCGGGAGCCAAGAAAAACCTGAAGCAGCTGAATGCGATGCAGAAGAAAGGGCATAAAAACGGCGATGAATATAATAACATGCACGGTGCCCTGGAGAAATTATCCAAGATCGATCCCAAAGGCTGCTCCCTGAGTCATGTGCAGAAAACATTAGAGGAACTCGGTGGTGCCGCAAAAGAATATGAAAGAACACATGATAAATGGTATAAGGCGACAAGAGGTTACGGAAAGGACCGCCTGGAATTGTCAAAATTTTTGCAGACGATGGTAAAGGAGTCCGGGAACCGTCTGACCGATATGGGTGAACTCTCCAGCAGGGGTGTTACGAAACTGATCAATGGATGTGAGGATACCCGGCAGGTGATCAACCAGAAATGGGAGGAGAAGGGCGGCAAGGAATTTGCACTGGATCATCCGGAGGAATGGAATAAGAAAGCGCCGAAGCCGGAGCAGCATAAAAAGCTGAGCCTGGATGAGATGCAGAAGAAAGTAAAAGAGGATGCGCCTAAGCGTGAAAGCCGCAGAAACAGTGTCCGTGAGCCGGCAAAACGCGCGGAAATAGAAAAGACAGAACACGGAGTAAATGATGTAATGACGAATAATAAATCTGTGATGCCGGGCAGGAGAAAATAAACGGCAGGCAACCTTCCAACATGGGGATCGGCATAACAAAAAGGGCATCCCGGTAAATCGGGATGCCCTTGCTGTTATTTATTGCGGAGTTTATCAGCAGACCGGTGCGATCATGACACGGCCGGTACCGCGGTATACATTGACGAGTCCTTCGCCGGAAGCAGCGGAGCCCAGCAGGGACTTGGTGGTCTTTTCCACGGTGAACTGCAGGCCGGAGGACCATGCGATGGCCATATTGCCATCGATCTTTAACTGATCGTTATTCAGGTCGACCACGATGATCTCGGATGCCGGAACCGGACTCTCCAGCGCGATCACGCCGGTACCGAACAATGCGCAGTTAAACAGACCTTCACCGCCCAGTACGGCAGAAGAAAGATTGCTTCTTGCTACTACCGAGAGATTTACGGTGCTTTCGCAGGCCAGGAACAGTCCGTCTTCGATCACGATCTGTCCGCCCCAGTTTGCCAGATCTTCCAGGATGATATGCCTGTAAGTTGGTTCCAGAACCAATGTACCGCTGCCTTCGTAGCGGGGTTTGATCGCGGTCTCACCGGTCATCTTGCTGCCGACCGCTTTTTTAAGCAGGTCTCCTGCGCCTTTGATATCGGCTGCGGCATTGATCCCGCCGATCATCAGCTGCATAGCCCCTGCCTGAACAACAACGGCGCTATTGTTCAGCTGCGCGATCAGCTGGCGTTTGCGAACGTTCATCTGTGCTGCATAATAAGCGCGCATGGCGCTGTCAGCGGTTACGGATACGTCATGGTCGTATTCCAATACGGAAAACATACCGTTCTGTGCCACGATCTTGCGTACCTGGGTTGCATTGAGTAGATTTGTCTGGATCATTTTTGTAACCTCCTGAATATAGTGTATGAATACCGTCTCCGGGTGGAAACACCCTGAATGATTTTAAGTTTACAGGGTGCGTAAGTACTTGTCAAGCCGGACGAAAAGTGTACTGCCGGTACATTTTCTATGTGCCGGATCTTTTCTATAATGATTTCGGAACAAAGAAAACAGATCACAGAAAATCCCATAAGAACAGAAAGGGAGGGTGAGAAGATGAGTGAAAGATATCAGATACCGGGGATTATAGAAGAAAGCCACGCAGGTGTCCGGGAGATCAGTCTGTATTCGAAGCAGTTTGCGAAGCGCAGGATCTTTATCTTCGGTACGATCGATGATAATGCGGCAAATGATTTTCTCATGCAGTTCAGTTATCTGGAAGGGGAATCTCAGGAACCGGTCGATATCGTGATCAACAGCAACGGCGGATCTATCGCGGCCGGACTCGCGATCTATGATACCATTCAGGCCTCTGCGGTACCGGTGAATCTGTATTGTGCCGGGATGGCGGCAAGTATGGCAGCAGTCCTTCTGGCAGGCGGCCAGAAAGGGAGGAGATTTATCCTGCCGCACAGCAAAGTGATGATCCATGAGCCGCTTATACGCGACGGGCTGGGAGGTTCTGCGACTTCCATTCACAATATCTCCGAGTCCATTATGGAAACGAGGGAAATCGTAAACGGCATCCTGGCGAAACATACGGGGCATCCTATCGAGGAGATCCATCAGACGACTGCGTATGATCACTATATGAATGCGACGGAAAGCGTATTTTTCGGCATCTGTGATGAGATCCGTAACGGAGTGTTTAAGTGAGAGCGAGGGATATTCGGTTTGCTTGACGCTAAAACAGCCTTATGTTAGTATAAAAAATATAGAACCGTTTCAAAAAGGTGGATGAGCAGGGTTTACAGAGGCAGCAGTCGAAGTATGCCCTGCTGATGTATTTGAACATCACATCCATTGAAAGGAGGCGGTATCTATGATGAAAATGCCCAGAATTGACATGCAGGCAACCGGAAAGAGGATTAAAACCCTCCGAAAGAACTGCGGGGTGACCGTGGAACAGTTGTGCGAATTGCTGCAGCTGGCGGCGCCCAGGGCGATCTACAAGTGGCAGCGGGGTGATACGCTGCCGACATTGGACAATCTGATCATGCTTGCAAGCATCTTCGGAACGACCATGGACAATATCATCGTGAAAGAGGAGGCAGGAGGGGATGAAAAAGACCCTCCTGCTTCTGTATTCGATACAGAAACGGAGAAAGAACATGCTGCCTGAAAAGATCTTACAGATACAAGATCACTTGTTTTGGAATCCCCTGCCTGCCGGGATCGGAAAAAGGCTTCCGGTCCTGGTAAAGGGCTGGGGGATGGAAGCGGAATGCCTGGTTGATCAGTGTATTCAGCTGGGGCCCTGTTGCGGCAGAGGGGTGCGTGTCCGGGTGCTGGCTCCGGATGCGGAAGAGATCGAACGAAATTATCTGATGAAGCGGCCTGCGCTTGCAGAGTATGTACGTTTGCAGGGCAGAGAAGCGGAAGATCCCCTTGCAGAACTGTTCTTTGCGGATACGGAAGAAGGGGAGGCGTCGGACTATGTGTTTGCGGCAGATGCTTTTTCCTTATCTCCCGAGGCGAAGGAATTGGACCGGATGGCATTTCAGCTGCATCTGGCCTGGGCATTTGACCGTTATGTAGACGTTGAAGAAGAGGAAAAAAGATTCTATTCGGAAGACGGGATCGATGAGCGGATCTCGTCACGTTCATGCGCGCTTTCGGTGCTCCGTCGGATGGCGATTGCCGGATATACCAGTGATCCGAAAGCGGCGGCAGCAGCGTTTATTGAACAGGCCGGGAAAGATCCGGCATTTATACGGCAGCTGGCGACCGAGGAACATAAACGCTGGATCCTGGAAAAAGTGACCGCCGGTTGGCAGGGGATCGATCTGCGGGATGTAAAGGCAAGAGAAAACTATTATCAGAGCTGTCTGGAACGGGAATCGATCATAGACGAAGAGCAGCGCATCCATCCATGCATCGCGCGCTGTCGTGAAGAACAGGCACTGGCAGGAGAACGGTATTGCAGGGATAACTATGCAGCCTGGGATCTGCCGGGTACCCCGGAGGAAGAGGCGGCTTTGGACGATCTGGATCTGTTCAGTCTGACGTATCATCAGTTTTTACAGAAAAAGGCAGGGGAACTGCGTAAAGACAGCAATTATCTGGAAACGTTGATGACACGGATCCGGATCCTGGCAGAGAGTATACAGGGACCGAATCGCGCGGAGCTTCTCCGGCAGTGGCGTAAGTATCATTTTGATGTCAAACGTCTGCTGGACGGGAACAGCATCAGCAGTCGGCGTTACCCGGATTTTTTGGAGCATTTTTGCGATAACTGGGAGAAGTTAAAAGCGCCCAAAGAAGGGAAGGAGCTTTTGGCGGCTGTACGGAAGATGCTTTATCCGGTGGCAGAAGCCAACCGTTATCGGGATTATAAAGACACAGATCTGCGGCTGATGCAGCGCCTGCCGGTGTGCATGACCTGCAGGACCGACCGGGTGATGGGAATGATCTTTATCTGCGCGCCGGGACAGAATGCGGTGAATGACTGTATGCCGCGCAATGTGGCAGCGCCGGTGATGCTGCGTCCGCGGAAGCTCATTTATCTTCTGTGTCTGAAAAAAGAGAGCCGCCCGGATGTGCTGGAGCGTATGATGGTGGCAACGGCAGATTTCTTTTTCAGGAAAAGATTTCGCAGTGAAGTCCGCTGGGTGATCGCTTTTGAAGATGAAAATACAGACAGGGATCCCTGGATGGGATTATTCCGGCGGTTTGAAAAACACGGCTGGAGTTTTTCGTTTGCTTCCGGTCAGGAGAAAGCAGAGGATTTCTGGATTCGTGAGATGAAGGAGAATAAGGCGGACCTCGTGGAGATGGGGGATCTGCCGTTTTCCGATTCTCTCAGGAATGCAGAACTTGTGCAGCGGGTACGTGCGGAGTTTCCCGTTTTTTCCTGTGAACCCTATACGGAAAAACTCTATACAACGGAAGAATGCCGGGAATTGAAGTATCCGAAATACCATGAATACATGTCCGTAGAGGAGATGTTCCGTATGAGCGGCGGAAAGGATAAGCTGTATACGCATCCGGCGCTTCTTCTTACGGAATATTCTTTCATCTGGAAATGCTATACCGGAGAAGGAAGGAAAAAGCCGAATAATATGACGGAGCAGGACTGGCTGTTCTATGAGATCACGACATGGAATACGGTATGTATGAACCTGGCAAAACTCTGTGCGGAAAAAAACGGACATCCGGACAGTTTTTCCCTGAAGGAATTGCTCTCTGGCTATAAGGGTCTGCGTAGGACAGAAGTGAACGCGCTGATCCAAAGGCTGGCAAAAGGAAAACTGCTGCTGCAGGAAGACGACTGTTTCCGTTTCCGGGATGATGAGGTAAGAAGTTTGCTCATCAAGGCGGGAGATGCCCTGGAGCTCTGTCTGTATTATGCAGTATGTGATGCCGACTGTTTTGATGATGTAGCCAGCGGTTATCATTTTCTGTGGGGAAATTCCCGGGTGGACAGTGAACTGGATCTGGTTGCGACCAAAGGTTTCCGGAGCCTGATGGTGGAATGCAAGGCAAGACAGGGACTGGCGCAGGAGTATTATCTGACATTGAACAGTCTGGGAGATATGTTTGGTATCGGCGCTGTAAAGGTGATGCTTACGACCGTGGATACGACCACGGAGCCAAACCGTCTGCATGTGGAACGAGGTAATATGATGGATATCGTGACAATACAGGTAAAACCGGGAATGACACCTGCAGACCTGGCAGAGGAATTGAAAAAACTATTGTAAGACAAGGGGAGAAGAAAAATGAACTATGCGGAAATCTGCTGGTACGGGGCTTTGGCATTTGGCCTGATCGCATTTCTGATCGCTATAGGATGCATGCTGCTGCGAAAAGACTGGGGAGAGCGTCAGGCAAAAGCTGCGATATTGCTGTTTGTGGCGAACTGGATCATGTACATTCCGGAGGAATTGTTTAATGATATTCCGGACAGTCTGTTGTCACTGAAAGTGATCGAAAGTATCCTGGCTGCGTTGCTTAAGACATTCAATATTTATCTCGGAGACGGCGCGGAAAGGATCGGATACACGGGACACCCGCTGTTTATGGCCGGATATGAGTGTATGATCATGGTGATCAATATCACGCTTCTGGTGATCGTAGCCGGCTTTGTGATCCGCTTTTTTGAAGGACCGTTTCAGAGACTTATGCTATTCTTCCGTAAAAGAAGAGACGCGTATATTTTTTCGGATTGTAATGAAAAGACTCTGACGATAGCGGAGAGCATCGATCCGGAAAAGAAAAATATCATATTTGCATGCAGTGAAGGCGGGCCGGATGGAGCTCAGAAAGAAAGGATCCGTGCGATCAACGGATTCTTCTTTGAAAAAACTACAGCGGAGATCTTAAAAAGCCTGATCAAAAAAGCCGGAAAGATCGAGGTATTTCTGTTCGGGAGCCGTGAGGAAGACAATCTGGCGGAACTGGATAAAGTCTGCGAAAGCGCAGGTACGGACGGAAAGGCGCATGTGCGTGTATATGCGGAATTGTGCGAAACGCCGTGGAGTTTTTATGATGAATATCTGAAACAGCATAATACGACGGATGAACGTTTTGTGATCAATTTTGTCCGGACCGAAGAAACATTTGCCTATAATGATCTGCTGCAATATTCGATCTTTGAACATGCTGCGGAAACCGAAGAGAGTCCGGAAAAAGAGATCAAGGTATTGCTAGTCGGAATGAATGCGCGGAATCTGGAGATGCTCAAGGCAATACTGCATCTTTCCCAGATGCCCGGGTACCGTCTTACGGTCATGGTATTGGATACAGGCGCAGGCCGCAGCATCCTTCGCCAGAAAATGCCGGAGATCGATGATGAATATGATAAGGTAGGAAATGCCGTATACCGGCTGATCTACAAAGAAAATGTGCTGTTGGAATCGGATTCGTTTGAGCAGATCATCGGAGAAGAGTTTGCGGACTTTACATTTGCATTTATCCATGTCGGTGAGGATCTGCAGAATGCCAATCTGGCGATGCGTCTAAATGCATTACGTGCGCGAAAGAATGATAACGGAAACTATCGCATACAGGTGAATATCGAACGTGACAGAATGGCCGGTCAGTGGAATGGCGATCTGACGGAAAAGATGGACTTTGTCGGAAGCAGACGCAAGGTATACGATTATGATTTCATTACCATGTCGGATCTTGAGAAGGCTACCGTTGCGATCCACAATGTACGTTATCCGCTCTCGGATCCGGCAAGACCTTCATGGGTATCCTATTGCAATAATGAATACAACCGCCATTCGGTGTATGCGAGAACTCTGGCTTTTCGGTATAAGATGCAGCTGATCGAAAAGTATTATGACGCGGATTATTCAATCACCGCGAAGGATAATGTCTGGAAGATCTATGAGCATATGCGCTGGAATGTATATACAAGAACGCAGGGTTACGTTCTGGCAGATAAGGAACTTCTGGATGCGTCCGGGGAATTGGATAAGAAAACAAGGACGGTGGCAAGAGTACATAATGATCTGGTAGATTACGAAGAACTGACCAAAGAGGAACAGGATAAAGATGCACTGGTATTGTCACCGGAGATCGTGGCAATATTACAGAGTATATAGGGAAACGGAGCATAAAGGTATGGATCAGCAGAAGGATATGTGGCTGAAGGTTCGCACAAAGGGAAATGCAAATCCGCAGGGGAAAGCAAGAGTATATTTTACCTGTCATCCGCTGGATTTTGATCTGTATTTTGACAATATCTGTGAGCAGATCTTCAGGACGCAGGATTGCGCGATCTATTATACGGAAGATATGTCCATGACATATTCTGATGATGATATGGAAACGGATCTGAGGCAGATGACGCTGTTTGTGATACCTGTTACTCTCAAGCTGCTGCAGGGCGGTAACCGGGCGGTGGAGACGGATCCGGCGTTTGCAAATGAAAACCATATCCCGGTCCTGCCGTTGATGATGGGCTCCGGATTGGTGGATCTGTTTACAAAAAGATTCGGAAAACTGCAGTATCTGAATCCGAACAGCATGGATGAGACGGCGATCCGTTATGAGGAAAAACTGAAATCTTTTCTGGAAAATGTATTGGTCGGATCGGAGTTGCGCAGGCGGGTGCAGGATGCATTTGATGCCTGCATTTTTTTGAGTTACCGGAAAAAAGACCGCAAATATGCCAATGAACTGATGCGGCTGATCCATAAGGATCCGAAGTATCGTGATATTGCCATCTGGTATGATGAATACTTAATGCCCGGGGAAGCCTATACCGAAAATATTGAAGCGGCAATGCGCAGGAGCGAACTCTTTACGCTGCTGGTTACGCCGAATCTGCTGGAGGATCCGAACTATGTTATGACGACGGAGTATCCGGCTGCGCTGGATCAGAAGAAGCAGATCCTTCCGGTAGAAATGTCAGAAACCGCACATGCAAAAATGGAAGAGAAATACCGGGATCTGCCTGCCATAGTCAGGGGATGTGATGATGCGGTATTTTATGACCGTTTACAGGAAGAACTGCAGGAAATTGCAAAAGAGGCAAAGGATAAAGATCCGAACCACTATTATCTGATCGGTCTTGCCTATCTGGAAGGGATCGATGTGGAAAAAGATACCGGCCGGGCTGTAGAAATGATCACTATGGCTGCAGAAGCGGGATTACCGGAAGCAATGCAAAAGCTGGCGGTTATGTATCATGAAGGGCTCGGTGTGGAAAGAAACTGGGAGGAATGGGTAAAGTGGCGTGAAAGGGATGCAGCCGCGGCGGAAGAAGAATACGGGGAAGAAGATGAGATCGTGATCCGAAAGAAAGCGAATCTGTTATATACCTATGCAGAAATGGGAAGATATTCGGAAGTGATCGATCAGGGTATAAAAGTATATGAGACAACCAAAAAGGTCATGGGAGATACCGAACCGGGTACACTGAAGATATTGAACAGTATAGCGGTAGCCTACGGGGGGCTGGGAGATTATGAAACGGAACTGGAGATACTGCAAATGGTACAGGAGATGTACGAGATGGAAAAGGATATCTCGGGAGATGATCCGGACCGGGGCTGTACGCTGAATAATATGGCGTGTACCTGCATGAAGATGGGAGACACGGAACGCGCCCTGGAATATGCCGAAAGATCCTATGAGATACGAAGGGAAGTTCTGGGAGAAGAACACCCGGAGACATTGATCACGCGGTACAATATCGCAATGATGCGCGGAGTATCGGAAGGCCCTGAGAAAAAACTGGAATTGCTGGAAGAAGTGTATGAGCTCCAAAAGAAAAATCTTGGGGAGGATGATCCGGATCTCCTGACAACCCTGAGCAGTATAGCATACTCCTACTATGAAATGAAGGACTACGAAAAGAGCCTGAAACTCTCGGAAAAGGTGTATGAGAGCAAAAAAAACGTTTTGGGAGAAGAGCATCCGGACACAGTGGACGAGCTGCATAAGATGGCAAATATGATCGATGCCTATCGTGCATTGGGAGGCAACGAAAAGGCATCGGAGCTCATCGGACGGCTGGAACGATTACGTTCGAATTCATAATCTTCGAGAACGAAATTCCGGCCGTTGACCGGCAGCTGTCCGCGACGGAAGATCCAGTTGGTGCCGACCGGCATATAGAGAATCTTTCGCAGTGGCAGATCACAGCGGATGGCGATCGCATTTGCCGTATCCGGATCATTGCCTCCGAGATATACATAGGTATCACAGTTGCTGATGATCGTAGGTGCATCGTTCCCATAGGAAGATCTTAACTGACCTTCGGCCTGCAGCAGAAGCATAACAGAGATGCCGCGGGAGCGGATCGAAGAGATCATCCGGGGGAAATCCACGATCTTGCAGTTGGTGGCAAAATCATCCAAAATGAAACGGACCGGTACAGGGAGCCGTTGATCGCTGCATTCCGTATCCGCATACAGACACAGTTCGTTCATCGCCTGGGTAAAGAAGATGTTTGCCTGGGTATCCATAGAACGGTCCGTGTCACTCACGACTACAAAGATCGCCGTTTTCTGTCGGCCGATGCGCGCAAAATCGATCTCACTGCGTCCCATCATCCGGTTGAGTTCAACTGTATCAAATGCACCCAGTTTTGTATTCGCTGTGATCAATATGGACCGGATGGTTTTTCCGGCGCCTGTCCGGTATTTCAGATATTGCTTATAAGCGAAATCACGGGAATTCCTTCTGCCGATCTCGTTCATGATGACGTCCAGAGCAGATTCTGCATCGCTATTGTCTTCCGGCACCCGTCCGGAAGCGATCAGTTTGAATATGCTTTCCAGAGTCCGGTCTTTTTCCGGCCGGTGAAAGCACAGATAAGCGATCAGAGACTGGTATAACAGTTCGGTTGCTTCGTCCCAGAAAGGGTCAGGAGTTCTACATATCCCGTTCTGATCGGAATAGGTCAGCATATGCGCTATTTTCAGCACATCCTGGGTATTGCGGATAAAATCCAGGAAATTATAATGCGCGGATTTTGCCGGATCCGTGAAATTCACGATCTTTACCTCATACCCTTTTTTGTGAAGATAATCCGCATACTTATCATACAGGTTTCCTTTCGGATCGGCGATGATATAGCTGCCGGTGGCC
>JAFWRC010000277.1 GCA_017508825.1 Lachnospiraceae bacterium | reverse complement strand
GATACCGGTACCGTGGTCAATAAAGAAATACTTATCGATCGTTGCTCCCGGATGGATATCGATCCCGGTCTGGGAATGCGCATATTCTGTCATCAGTCGCGGGATCACCGGCACATTCAACAGATACAGTTCATGTGCCAGACGGTAGATGGTGCTGGCCATCAGTCCCGGATACGCCAGGATGATCTCTTCATAACAGCCTGCAGCCGGATCGCCATCGTAAGCCGCCAGCAGATCCGTTTCCACATATTCCCGGATCAGCGGGAAACGCTCAAAGAAAGCGCGACAGATACGGTAACTCTCGATCCTCCGTTCATCCTCTGTCATGGTCCCACGCAGTTTGCAAAAATCCAATGCCAGATTGATCTGCTTATTCAGATGATAGAAGATATCTTCTATGATCACCGCAAAACTGTTGTTGGGATTGTAGATCTTAAAGGTACGATCCCGAAAATATCCCGGGAATACGATCCGCGACATATCGTGAACCAGCTCGTGGATCTCATTCTTATCCGGTTTGTTAAAAATATTGATATTGTCTATGTTCTTTCCGCCATTAAAGTCCGCCAGTACGCCTTTTACAAGGTCATTGATCTCTTCTTCTCTAATGATCTCTTTCATATCTTATCAACCCTTTGATCGGTTTGTTATTTTCAAAATAAATCACAAAAACTGTTTTCAGAAAAACCTGCTGCTGCCGGTATTCCCGACAACAACAGGCAAAACCATTATGCAAATGTTTTGAGTACCTTCACCAGCGCATCGATATCGTCCGGTGAATTGTACAGTGCCAGGGTCGGACGCACGGATCCTTCATAACCGAATCGGCGCAGCACCGGCTGTGCACAGTGATGACCTGTTCTTACGGCGATACCGTAATTATCCAGGCGTTTTCCTACTTCATCATCCGAATAGCCATCCAGATGGAAGGACAGTACAGATGCTTTGTTCAGCGCGGTACCGATCAGTGTCAGTCCCGGGATGCGTTTCATCTCCTGCATACCGTACTGCAGCAGTTCATGCTCCCAGCGGTATACGCAGGGCATACCGATCTCGGATAAGTAGCTTAATGCAGCACCAAGACCTACCGCATCTGCAATGCTTCCGGTACCCGCTTCAAACTTGTTCGGGATCCCGTTGTAGATCGTTCTTTCAAAGGTTACATCCGCGATCATATTACCGCCGCCATGATACGGCTCAGCTGCTTCCAGCAGTTCCTTCTTGCCATAGACCACGCCGATGCCCGTAGGAGCAAAGATCTTGTGGCCGGAGAAGACGAAGAAGTCTGCATCCAGCGCCGATACATTGACCGGAATATGCGCTACCGACTGCGCACCGTCGATCAGGATGCGTACTCCATGGCGATGTGCGATGGCGATCATCTCTTCGATCGGTGTTACCGTACCCAGTACATTGGATACATGCGTCGTTGTAACAAACTTGGTTCTTTTGGTAAATAACTTTTCGTATTCCGACAGGATCAGCTGGCCACTCTCATCACAAGGGATCACCTTGATGACAGCACCGGTCTTTTCCGCGATCAGCTGCCACGGCACGATATTGGCATGGTGCTCTAAGATGGATACGATGATCTCATCCCCCGGCTGCAATGTGGGCTTTACATACGCATTTGCCACCAGGTTAATGGCCTCGGTCGTACCTCTGACAAAAATGATCTCTTCCGAACTCGGTGCCCCGATGAAATCACGCACGATATCTCTTGCATTCTCATACGCGTCGGTGGATCTGGCTGCCAGGGTATGCGCGCCTCTGTGCACATTGGAATTCTCATGCTCAAAATAATAACTGAGACGGTCGATCACCTGCTTCGGACGCTGTGTCGTCGCGCCATTATCCAGCCATACCAGCGGGTTGCCGTTGATACGCTCTTTCAGGATCGGGAAATCATCCCGGATCTGTGCCAGTGTCTTGCTGCCGATACGGATCGAATCGTTTCTGGTCGTACCGCGCTCTGCAGTGCCTTCCTTTGTTACCGCATCTCCGCCCTGTAAAGAGGTCGGTACATCAATGCGACGGTCATATTCTTCCGCCTGCGTCTTGGACTGTACCTTCGGCGCATAGGACTGCGTTGGCGTCGGTGCAACATATGCAAACGGATGCTCCCAGTCAAAGGCATCCCCGTAACCGCTTCCGGCCGCTGTCTGCGCAGCCGTATTCACATCTGCGGCATCCGCACCCGGTACATTTGCTTCCGGTACGGCTGTATTGGTCGGTACGGTCGCCTCAGGCGGAACCGTGATAAACGGCAATACATTTTCCGCAGGTAAAGTAGACTCTGCAGGGATCGCGACTTCTGCCGGAACGGCATCGGCCGGTACCTCTGTCTCTACCGGCAGGGATGCGCTGGGCAGCATTGCCCCCGAAGGAGCGCTCTGCTGCGGCACACTCGCCGATTCCGGAACTGCGGATACGCTGCTTCCCACAAAATCAGGAAACAACGCATTTGCCATAGCACTGATCGCGGCGGCACTGGGCAGTCCCAGAGATTCCTCCGTTACGGTGTATGGATTAGTCGTAGTCATAGTACTCACCCACTTCCACATCCTCTAATACTGCGATGGCGTCATCCGCAAGGATAGCAGCCGAGCAATACAGTGACAGCAGATAAGATGCAACTCCCTTATCATCAATACCACGGAAACGAACGGACAGACCTCTGGAATGCTCATTCTTAAGACCTGCCTGGAACAGACCGACAACACCGCGCTTTGCTTCACCGGTACGGATCAGCAGGATGTTGGTCTTACCACTCTGGGAAGTCGGGTTCTTCAGACCGTCTACCAGCAGCTTGTCGGTCGGGATGATCGGGATGCCTCTCCAGGTTAAGAAGGTACCGCCTGCGATATTTACTACTACAGGGGGAACACCTCTCTTGGTGCACTCTCTTTCAAATGCAGCGATGGCACGCGGATGAGCCAGGAAGAAGGACGGCTCTTTCCAAACCTTGGTGATCAGCTCGTCCAGATCGTCCGGAGTCGGTGCACCGTTTCTGGTCTGGATCCTCTGTGAATCTGCGATGTTCTTCAGCAGACCGTAATCATCGTTGTTGATCAGCTGGCTTTCCTGACGCTCACGCAGAGACTCGATGGCCAGGCCAAGCTGTTCCTGTACCTGATCGTACGGTGCGCTGTAAACATCTTCGATCGCCGTATTTACATTGATGATCGTAGAGATGGAGTTCAGACGATACTCTCTCGGCTCGGTCTCATACTCTACATAGCCATCCGGGATGATGTCGCTCTTCTTGGTCTGGCTGCACAGCACATCCAGCGGCGTCTCACCTTCCACAACTTTGTTCACACGAAAGATACCGGTCTCCAGTCCCTTAAACTCCAGGAACTTGGTGAGCCACTTCGGTGTCAGAGCACCATACTGCGGTTTTGTTTTGGTCACATTTGCAAGATTATAAGCCGCTTTTGCGCCCAGTGCGTTGATCACACTTGCCTTTGTTTCTTCTTTTGCCATTTCTTACTCCTCCGTTCTGATAAATATTGGATTTTTATGATAAAGTCTGTTTAGACCTTATTTCACTGTTATTTTTCTTACAGCCAGCCGGCCTCGTTTGAGAACATAATATCCTTCATCGCATCCATGCCGCCCTTTAAGTTGTACATCGGCCCCTTGTAACCGGCTTCCCGCAGCGTATTGATCGCCAGGATGCTTCGCTTGCCTTCCTTGCAGATAAAGACCGTATCCAGCTCCGGATTGAGTTCCTTCTGTCGTCTTGCCAGCTGTCCGATGGGGATCGCAATGGCTCCCGGGAAATGCTTGATGGCACGCTCATGCGGCTCACGCACATCGATAATGGTCATTGCATCTCCGGCATCGATACGGCTTGCCAGTTCCTCCGGTGTAAAGCCTTCTACAGGGATCTCGTCCTCTTCCGCCTTTAATCCGCAGAATTCCTCATAGTCAAAATCTTCCACCTCGGTGATGGTCGGCTTGCTGCCGCATACCGGACAGTCACAGTTCTTTTTGATCTTTACCACAGAAGACTGCAGTCCCAGGGTATCCACCCGCAGCAGTCTGCCGTTTAAATGTTCTCCGATCCCGATGATCAGCTTCAGTGCTTCATTGGCCTGATAGCTGCCGATGATACCGGACAGAGGGCTGATGGTGCCGCCTTCCGCGCAGGTGGGGACCAGTCCCGGTGCCGGCGGTGCCGGGAACAGACATCTCAGACACGGACCGTCCTGATAGTTCAGTACGCTCACTTCACCCTCATACTGATAGATCGCGCCAAAGACCAGAGGAATCCCGCTCAGCACACAGGCATCGTTGATCAGGTATCTGGATTTGTAGTTATCCGTGCAATCTACCACCAGATCAAAGCCTTCGATCAGGGAGACCGCATTGTCCGCATCCAGACGGACATTCTCGGCGATCACCTCGATATTACGATCGATGTTTCTTACCTTATCCTTTGCCGATGCTACCTTCGGGCGCTTGACATCTCTACTGGTGTGGAGCACCTGGCTCTGCAGATTGCCCAGAGTCACTTCATCAAAATCCACGATTTTAATAGTACCCACACCGGCCGCTGCCAGATACTGGATCACCGGTGATCCTAATGCGCCCGCACCGATCACAACGACTTTTGCAGCACGGATGCGCTTCTGTCCCTTTACACTGATCTCCCGCAGCAACAAATGCTTGTTAAATCGTTCAATGTCTTTATCATCCAATTCCACTTCTTTACGGCGTTCGTCCGAAATAATGCTTTCCGTCGGCGCCCCGCCGGCCACCAAAGGAAGCAGCAGGATCTTAGAAACGCCTGCCAGAGATTCGTTATGTTTTGCTTCATCGGTCACATCTTCTTCATCCGCAAAGATCCGGATAAAGCCTCTCAGTTTACCGTTTTCATCATATAATCCCCGCTTTGCATCCGGATACTCCACGGTCAGATTTTTCAACACTTCGGCAACTGTATTACCGTCGATTTCTGCCTCTGCCTCTCTTCTGAAAAAAGATTTCAGAGTTGCCGATATGATCACTTTCATTGCTGTCTTCTCCTTACTGTCTTATCTTTTCTTTTTTACTGTTTTCTGTAACACTCCGCAGCCTTATCTTCCGGACTATCTTTTTTATATCCACGCAAATCTGCACATTGCCCGTTATACGCCGATACGATCAGATAAAGCAGCCCGGGCAACATCCCTTCTTCATCTTCGTGAGACAATATCGCCGGATGTTCCGGATGAGAATGATAAATCCCGATCAGTTCCAGATCCTGCTTCTGTGCCCCGCACTCCAGCCGGTACCACTCCAGCGGATCGATGGAATAATGTACCGATGCCCTTTTCTCCGCGGATGCATTTTCCGCTGCTACGGCATCCCGGATCTGTACATTTCCGTCCGGATCAGCCTTTCCGTACAGCACTCCGCAGCATTCCGCCGGATACTGTGCCTCGGCGTGTCGTTCGATCTTCCTGCGGATCTCTTCCGTCACCTCGATCCGTCCGGTCATCCCTGCCTGCTTTCTCTGACCGCATCCAGAAAGTCTGCGACCAGATCTTCTTTATTCTCAATACCGACACTTACACGGATGGTATCGTCAAACACCCCTGCCGCTTCCATGCCTTCCCGTCCGGAATGAATGTATAAGGTCGATGCCGGATGGATCACCAGCGTACGCAGATCTCCGATGTTGCTGGCGATCAGCGCATATTTCAATCCGTTGATGATGCGAAAAGCGCGTTCTTTGCTGCCGGCCCGGAAGGTAAAGATCCCACCGCCATAACCGTTCAGTTCTTTTTCCACATATTCATGAAACGGATGCTCCGGCAATGTCAGATAACTGACCGTGATATCCTCCTCCGCATCCAGCGCATGCGCAAGTGCATCTGCATTTTCACAGATCCGGTCCATACGCAGCCCCAGGGTATCCACCCCGATGCAGGACAGATACGCATTCATCGGCGCCATACAGCCGCCAAGGTTCTCCCAGATGTCCGTCCGCAGCCGCAGTAAAAATGCCATTCTTCCGTATTTTTTATATTCCGCAAGAGCTTTGTGCTTATCAAAGTCCCAGGGAAATCTGCCGCTATCCACAATGATGCCGCCGATAGCATTGCCTCCGCCATTGATATATTTGGAAGTGGAATGGATCACCACATCAGCCCCAAGCGACAGCGGTCGTACGATATAAGGTGTGACCGTGGTGGCATCCACAAACAGGGGGATTCCCGCGTTGTGCGCAACCTCCGCCACTGCAGGCACATCCATTACCGCCAGGGAAGGATTGCTGATCAGTTCTCCGAAAACAACTTTCGTCTTCTCCGTAATGTGCTCTTCCACCGATTCTTTGGTCAGTCCGTTCAGAAAGATCGTATGGATGCCCAGTTTCTCCAGATCATGAAACAGATCGATGGTTCCGCCGTACAATCCGCTGCCGGCAATGATCTCGTCACCGCTCTCACAGACCGCCAAAAGCGCCGATGAGATGGCCGCCATACCGCTTCCGCAACTCACCGCACCCGCACCGCCTTCCAGTGCGCAGATTTTTTGTTCAAACGCTGCCAGTGTCGGATTTCCGATCCTGGTATAGGCATAGCCCATGCTTTTGTGGGCAAACACCTTTTCCAGTTCTTCCATACTTTCGTACTGAAATGCCGTCACCTGTGAGATCGGCGGCAGGATCTCTCTCTGGCCAAAGTCCTTGGTATATTTGCCATGCAGCAGTTTTGTATTAAATCCACACTCTTCTTTCATGTATCCCTTTCCCGTCTCATCTGATCATCTACGGTACAGAGTGGACTCGAACCACCAACTTCAGTCTATGAAAACCTATGCCATTCCAGCGGCCACTGCACCAGTTATTTTATAAAAACCCGGATGTTTCAAAAAACTTCCGGGTTCATCTGACCGCAATATAGCCAGATAACTATATCATTCATATACCCACTCGGTCAATAGGTTTAAATTTAAACATTTATCCTGTCAAGTGCCTATTTTAAACTGTTTTAATCATATCATCCCCTGTGGGTATTGAAAAATACTTGCGTTTTATACTTGGCTATCAATTTATTTTATACCTCAGTAAACAATGCAGTTGAGTAGTACCGGTCACCGCTGTCCGGAAGGAGCGCTACGATCACCTTGCCCTTATTCTCCGGTTTCTTTGCATACTGGATCGCAGCATATAACGCCGCCCCGGACGAAATGCCCACAGAGATTCCTTCTTTCTTTGCCAGCAGCTTAGCCGTATCAAATGCATCCTGGTTCTTCGCCTTAAATACCTCGTCATACACCTCAGTATTCAAAACTTCCGGCACAAACCCTGCACCGATTCCCTGAATCTTGTGTGCTCCTGCTCTGCCTTCGGAAAGTACCGGTGAATCCGCCGGTTCCAGCGCGATCACTTTTACATTCGGATTCTGTTCCTTCAGGTATTCCCCCGTTCCGGTCACGGTACCGCCGGTTCCGACACCGGCAATAAAGATATCCACATTACCATCTGTATCTTTCCAGATCTCCGGTCCGGTGGTTGCTTTGTGGATCGCCGGGTTTGCCGGATTATCAAACTGCCCGGGAATAAAACTGTCCGGAATCTCCTCCTGCAATTGCTTAGCCTTTTCAATAGCTCCTTTCATGCCCTTGGAACCTTCCGTCAGTACAATTTCCGCGCCATAACTTCTTAAGATACTTCTGCGTTCCACGCTCATGGTCTCCGGCATAGTCAGGATGATACGATATCCTTTGACTGCCGCGATCGACGCCAGACCGATCCCCGTATTTCCACTGGTGGGCTCAATAATCACAGAACCCTCCTTTAAAAGTCCTTTATCCTCGGCATCTTCGATCATAGCCTTCGCAATACGATCCTTTACGCTGCCTGCCGGATTAAAATACTCCAGTTTTACCAGGATCGTCGCTTCCAGTCCCAGATCCTTTTCGATATTGGTAACTTCAACCAACGGTGTATTCCCCACCAGGCCAAGCACACCCTTATAAATATTCGCCATTTCTGTATACCTCCTGTAAATTATGATGTTATAACCCAACTGTTCAGAACCTATTCGTACTTTTTAATATACTATCTTTTGCCTACCTTCTCAATAGGTTTTACTTATAGAATTTTCTAAGTATTTTAATAGAATATATCTATAACTGATCCGATAATTCTTTTTTATATACTCAGATGCTGTATTCCATCTCATAATATTCTTCTGAGTCTTCGAAAAAGTAGTCATAGATCTTCTTTTTATACAGAGCAAATTTATATAATTTCTTTTTCAAGATATCCAACGATGATTTCCGTCGGTCTAGTCGCCAGTTTTTTTCTGATCAAAAGCTCCTCCTCGTCAGGAGCAGGATTCTCGATTGCTTTTACCGCATCTTCATCAGCAAGATCCGAAAATATGCGTATCGCCGCAAACTCTATATCTTTTGCCGTTGCCACCTGAGCTATGGCTGCCGTCTCCATATCAAAAGAAATCGGGTGATACTCCGCAATTATGCTTTTTCTTACCGATTCATCATTCAAAAAGAAATCACCGGTAGCAAGTTTACCGACGATATAGTCGAAACCTCTGTTTTTCGCTTCTTTCGCTAGTCCACGGATAATTTCTTCCGATGTATTATTGATCTTTGGATTATTCTCCTTTTTATATGGCTGAAAATCCGTTTGAATATAACTTTCACCGATTGCAACCGTTCCTCTTTTAACCCGTTCCGCAAGTCCGCCCGAAACTCCGATGTTAACAATAAGTTCCGGACAAAACTCCTTTATGAGATCTGCTGTTCGAAATGCCGCATTTACTTTACCTACTCCAAGCACTTTCACGATAACATCCATGCCGGCCTTTTTATTTATGTAATGTTCTTCATCTTCCCTGACCCAATCGTCTCTGCCGGCAAGATACTCATGAGTGTATTTTGTTTCTTCCACCATTGCGCTTACAATTGCTACTTTCTTCATTTTTTCTTCTTTCAATAATTTCTGATATATGCCACTAAATTGTTTTTCCGATTCCATTCGTATTTCTTTACAGCATAAACGATATCCTCGATCAATCCGATCTCCCCAACCGTTCCTATGGTCGTTTTATTTAAGATGGTACGATCATATATGGGAAACGATATATCTAAGGCCGCATAAACACTGTTATGAATGAGGGAAAATATTACCTGCCGCCTGCTATCTGATAACGCCCAAGCTGACGAATTCTTCGATATACTTATATGTTGATATAAGGCTCTCCTCCCAGTTAAAATATCTGCGCGCCTCTTCCGTACCGTACTCCGAAAGAGTGACCCACCAATCGTCGAGTATCTGTCCGCTGCTGCTGTCTGTTACGATATCCGTCTCCGGATCTGCACCGTCAGCTCCCGTACCCAGTATCCTGATATCACGATAGCCTGCATCATGAAGTATGCATGCTGCATGTACTGATTCTTCAGGGTCCTCTCCTTTTAAATAAAGATGTGTGTCCTTAGCGGGTACAGCCTTTTCTATCCTCTCCTCCAGCCTGCCCAGCGGGATCCATATACTCCGATCGATATGGCTTCTGTAATACCTGCGTCCTTCACGGACATCGATCAGCCTTATGTCCCTGTCTGCCTGATCGATCCTGTCCGCGACACCGATCCCGGATGATCCGGGACTTTTCAATTCATGCTCATACAGCTTCCTGTTCTTTACACTTCCTTTATCCAGTGAGTGCCCGTCAGCCTGCCACTTATCTATACCTCCCTTAAGGATCAGTACATTCCCGATCCCCATCCTTCTGTACCACCACGCTGCCAGTGCACTTCTGATCTCATGATCATCGATGAAAACGATATCTTCATTATGGATATACCTCGCTTCATCCTCATTCTGTACAGCCTGTCCTCCGGCCAGATGCCTGCTTCCCGGGATGTGGCCTTCATCTTCAAAGGCTGCTATTTGTCTGGTATCCAGTGCGATGACATTATTCTTATCGAGACGTTTCTTCAGTTCAGAAGCATCTATGGCTGATATCCCTTCTTCACTTATCAGCTCATTTATCTTTCCCTTGATTATCCCTGCCGCTCTGTCGGAGGGAGCTTCCCCGGGGCTTATATCCTTCTGGAGTTTTCTGCCCGTAAGCCGCCATCCAAGTGTACCGTTCTCCAGATCGAGCACCTGATACCCCAGCCTTCTGGCGGTTGCGGTCGCTATGATCCCTCGGGTCCTTCCTGCGCAGGTGAAGATCACCCTCTTCCCTTCCGCCTCAAGATCAGGCAGTTTTATGATCGCTTCAAATCCGGGGAGATTTATAGCTCCCGGAATACTGCCTGTCTGTACAACTTCTTCTCTCGGCCGGATATCAACGATCCTGTAATCCGAAGGAGCCCGCTCCAGCTCTTTTGCCAGATCATCCGCATGTATAAAAGGAACCTCCCTGAAATGCTCCGCGACTATTTCGCCAAATACCTTGCTGTATACGTGCACACCATATACGGTTTCATATCCGTCCGCTTCCCATTTTGTCAGTCCTCCCGCAAGAATGGAAACATCCTCATATCCGGCTTCAGACAATTCCCCGGCGATCACGGATGATCTGCCTTCTTCATTGCTGTACAGTATTATTCTTGTTTTTTTGTCCGGCACGAGGTTTTGTATCCTGTTTTCTATTTCCCTTCTCGATAATTGCGATGTATGAAAGATCTGCTTCTTTTCATACTCAACTCTTTCTCTCACATCGATACAGGCAAACCTTTCTGTCGAATGACGGAGCAGCTCCTTCAGTTCATCTGCTGTTATCTTCTTCATTGCTTTCTCCTGTTCCCGTTATCATACTGCCCAGAACACCAGTCGTTTCTGTATCTTCTCCAATACCAGATTGGTTATTAT
>JAFWRC010000276.1 GCA_017508825.1 Lachnospiraceae bacterium | reverse complement strand
AAGCTCCCAGCAGATCGCTGGTACGTCCGGTCACGATCGTACCGTCCGGCAGTTCCATAGCGGCTGCCGGTGCCCCGGTCATCTCCGCCTTGAGACGTGCCGCGCCGATCACCGGCCGATCTTCATCGGTGATGCCGGCCTGCTTCATCAGAAGCTCCAGCTTCATCACCTGTGCGTCATCTGCATTTCCCTGTCTGCGCAGGCACAGTGTATTGTAGTAACGGCGGAGGATCTCCTGCCGAGAGGCTTTCTCCACGGTCTCGTTATCCACGATCGCATTTCCCGCCATATTTACACCCATATCCGTGGGAGACTTGTACGGGGATTCTCCCATGATCTTTTCAAACATCGCATTCAGCACCGGGAACACTTCCACATCCCGGTTATAATTTACCGTCTGTTCCCCGTAAGCTTCCAGGTGGAACGGGTCGATCATATTCACATCATTCAAGTCCGCCGTAGCCGCTTCATACGCCAGATTGACCGGATGCTTTAAGGGAAGGTTCCAGATCGGGAAGGTCTCGTACTTTGCATAGCCCGCCTTCACGCCGCGCTTATATTCATGGTAGAGCTGGGACAGGCAGGTAGCCATCTTGCCGGATCCCGGTCCCGGCGCCGTCACCACCACCAGGGAACGCGTGGTCTCGATATACTCGTTCTTTCCGTAGCCGTCATCGCTTACGATGAACTGGATATTTGCCGGATACCCCGGGATGGGATAATGCCGGTATACCTTGACTCCCAAAGTCTCCAGTTTTTTCTGATAGGCGATCGCCGCCGGCTGCTCCGCAAACTGGGTCAGCACCACACTGCCCACATACAGACCGTAATCACGGAATGCATCGATCAGACGCAGCACATCCATATCATAGGTAATGCCCAGATCCCCGCGCACCTTGTTCTTTTCAATATCCGAAGCGTTGATCACGATCACGATCTCCGCATCGTCTTTCATCGTATTGAGCATACGGATCTTGGAATCCGGCTGAAATCCCGGCAGTACACGGGACGCATGAAAATCATCAAACAGCTTGCCTCCGAATTCCAGATACAACTTGCCTCCGAAATTGCGGATCCTCTCCTGTATCTTCTCCGACTGCAGCGTCAGATATTTCTCATTGTCAAAACCGGCTTTTTGCATTTTTGCCTCCTATCGCATGCCTTGTCATGTATATAATTATTCCATCATAAAAACGATAATTAGTTTATCACAACCTTGCAACTGACGCAAGTTTTATGTTATACTGCAGTGTATATTTTCCAGATAAACAAAGGCAGGCATAGATATGAAAAAGATCGTACTCACAGGCGGCGGTACCGCCGGACATGTTACTCCGAATCTTGCACTGATCCCGCACTTAAAGGAGCTGGATTATGAGATCAGTTACATCGGCTCTTACGACGGCATCGAAAAGAAGCTGATCTCCGACTTCGGCATCCCTTATTACGGTGTATCCACCGGCAAATTCCGGCGTTATTTCGATCCGAAGAATTTTACCGACCCGTTCCGTGTGATCAAAGGATACGGGGAGACGCATAAACTTCTCAAGCAGATCCAGCCGGATATCGTCTTTTCCAAAGGCGGATTTGTTTCGGTTCCCGTGATCCGCGCAGCGGCATCCTTAAAGATCCCCTGCATCATCCACGAGTCCGATCTGACTCCCGGTCTGGCAAATAAACTGTGTATCCCGGTTGCAAACAAGGTCTGCTGCAATTTCCCGGAAACCTTAAAATACATCTCCAAGGACAAAGCGGTCCTGACCGGCTCCCCGGTCAGAGAAGAACTGCTGCACGGAAACCCGGATGCAGCTTACGAACTGTGCGGTTTTAATAAAAGCCAGCCCATCATCCTGGTCATGGGCGGCAGCCAGGGCGCCAGCGCCATCAACAAAGTGATCCGTGAAGCGCTCCCGAAACTGCTTCCGGATTTTCAGATCATCCATATCTGCGGCAAGGAAAAGATGGATAACCTGCTGATCGGCACCCCGGGGTATAAGCAGTTTGAATATGTACGTTCCGAATTAAAGGATTTATTTTCCATCACCGATCTGGTGGTTTCCCGCGCCGGCGCCAATGCCATCTGCGAACTGCTGGCCCTGCGCCTGCCGAATCTCCTGATCCCGCTCCCGGCTTCCGTAAGCCGCGGCGACCAGATCCTCAATGCGGAATCCTTTGAATCCCAGGGCTACAGCATGGTATTGCGCGAGGAAAGCCTGGATGAAGATTCTCTCCTGGATTCCCTGCACGAGTTATACTTCAACCGTGACACTTATATCCAGAATATGGAAAAATCGGAACAATACAATTCCATCAAGACCATCATCGGTCTCATCGAAGAGAATATAAGGCAATAAAACAGTCCGATGCACGGGATACGCTGAGGACGTACGAAAAAATAGACTTAACGATGGCAATATCAAGAACCGGAGGTAATAGAACATGAAAGATAACAACTGTATTTTCTGCAAGATCGCAAACGGGGAGATCCCTTCCAGAACGATTTATGAGGACGACGCCTTCCGCGTGATCCTTGATCTCGGTCCGGCAACCAAAGGGCATGCTCTCATCCTTCCGAAGGATCACTACGAAGATTTCTTCGCCCTGCCGGAAGACACCGCGCGTGACGCCATTTCCGTAGCAAAAAAGATCGCCCCCAAAATGAAGGCGAATCTGCATGCGGATGGTTTTAATCTGGTACAGAACAACGGCGAAACAGCCGGCCAGACCGTGATGCACTTCCACCTGCACCTGATCCCGCGCTACAAAGACGACGGTCAGAACATCCTGTGGAAGCCGACCGAACCGGGCGCTGAAGAGTTGGACGCTGTAAAAGCGCAGATCGACGGATAAGTTTTACCTTCCCCTAAGGGGGAAGGTTTTTTATTTTATTTAATTCATAAAAGGAAACAGTGCATCCAGCTGTTTCAGTCCCCCGAAATTTCCTTTTGAAAGAATACTGCCTTCCATAAAGCCGCCCTGGAAGGTCTTGCGCCCCTCCGTGATCGCCTGCAGGATATTGCTGTCCATCGTGAGTTCCACATCCGGATAGACCAGCTCGCCGTATGCGATCTCCAGTTTTCCGGCATCAATGCGCATGATCAGAGGCTTTGCCTGTCCTTTTACATTGATCTTATATTTGATCGTCAGGCCGGCCTGCGGTTTGTATGCTTTGCGAAACAATGCAGTGATCTGATCCGTGTCTGCGTCGTTTTTCCCGGCCATCTTTCCCTTAAAGAGCTGCGCCAGCTCGCTGATATCCTGCTTCTGTTTTGCCACATACTTATCGTCGGAAGCATATTCCGAAAGCTGCTCCGTCTCCTGCTGTGTCAGTGTCGTATTCTTGGTACGGTAGGTGATGTTCTTGATCGCCATCACGCTGGCCGGCAGACGCTGCATCTGCTGCTTCACACAGCGATAGATGTTTTCCGCGCTCTTTTCGATCAGCTGCTGATACTCCCTGTTGTTCTCGAGCACCGATTCCTCCGGCACATAACCGGAAATCCCCGGACAGATCTGTCCTCCGAGAGACTGCCATGCATTCGCCAGATCCAGTTCCGCTTCCTTCTCTCCATAAGTCGTAGACATTACCACCGGCGCCATGTAGGTCTTGGCGATCTTTTCCTTATCGCCGTACAGCCAGCAGGCATCCAGAAAACTTGCCATATGGCCGCCCACGCCATGCCACTCCACGGTAGTCGCCAGGATGATGCCTTCCGCCTCCTTTAAGGTCCTGGGTAACGTCGTGATATTGTTCTTCTGCTCAAACAGGTCATATCTCGTCACGTGTACGTTCAGTTCTTCAAACACTTCCGTCATCCGCTTGAGCGTAAACAGCGTGGGATCGTCGATCAGTCCCCGTCCGCCATAATAAATATTGATCTGCATTATCATCCTCCCCCGGCCGGTTAACTATTCCGATAGTCAGCCCGCCTTTCTCTTATTCTGTCCCTTCCCGATGGAATAGATCCCGCACAGGATCAGCCCGCAGAAGAAACCACCCAGATGTCCCATCTGATCGACGTTTTCCCGCACCGTGCCGGAATAAAACATCAGAAACAGCGCAAATGCGATCCTGCCGTACAAGGTCCGGTCATTCCGCTGCCGGGACAATAGAAGCCACGCGATCATCGCCCCCATCAGTCCGTAGACCGCTCCGGATGCGCCCAGACCATAAAACCCGATGCTTTCACGGGTATGATACCATACGGAAAAGATGCCGCCTCCGATACCGGACAGCAGATACAGCAGCGCATACATCCACCGCGGTATCTTCGGTTCCAGAGAGGAGCCGAGCGCATAGAGCATCAGCATATTATTGAACAGATGTCCCAGATCCGCATGCATGAACTGATAGGTCACCAGGCGGTACCACTGCTCCGGCATCTGCAGGATCCCGTCCGTCGTGCAATAATCCTGTTTCACAAAAAGCTGCTTTTCCGAAATAAAATACAGAACCACATTGATCAGGATCAATGCAAGGCTTACGTAACAGAGCTTTTCCTTTGGTTTTAACCGTTCCCGCAGTACCGGCTTGCCGTTCGGGCCTTCTCTTGCCGGCGCTTTATCCATTCCCAGCTGCGTACGCTCCGCCTCGGAGAGATTGATCTCCGGCATCGCGACCCGTATTCCCTCCGACGCAACAAACTGTTCCAGCGGTCTGCGGATCCCGTAATAATCTTCCGGAGCCGTCGGCGGTACAAACACCCTGCCCCCAAAGGGGTTTCCGGTTTCTGCATCCATATTCTCATCATCGATCAGATACCAGACATCCTGCGTCCATGCCCTCGTCAGCGCCGCCTCTTTTTCCTCTTCCTCCGAGAGGCCGCCGCCATCCGTACCGGGCACCAGCCGTCCGACACCCTTTGCATCCGTACAGATCAGTTTCAGAAAGTGGATATCCTTCGGTCTTCCGTAAGTCAGCCGTTCCTTATGCGCATCCAGAAACCCCTGCATCTGCGCACGGGTACTTGTCTGCTTCCGTTCATCAAAAAAACCGATCACGTTGACATAGTAGTTTTCCTCCTGCACGAAGGACATATACCGCTGGTCCACGGAACACATATAGATACGGTAACCGTATTTATTAAACAGATCATTCAAAACACTCATAATTTACAGATCTCCGGTAATGTAAAATTCCGGACATATTCGATAAAATCCTTGCCGCATACGGGCTTAGAAAAATAATACCCCTGGAAATAATCGCACTTCAGTCCCAGCAGCTTGCGGATCTGGTCCTCGGTTTCCACACCTTCCATGACAACTTTCAGATGCAGTCTCTGTGCCATACGGAAGATATTGCGCAGAATGATATCCGCTTTTTCATTGCTTTCCGCCGACCACAGGATCGACTTGTCGATCTTCATAAACATAAACGGCAGGTTATACAGATACGAAATGTTGGAATACCCCGTTCCGTAATCATCCAGCGACAGCGATATGCCGTGCAGTTCAAAATGCGAGATGTTATGGCTCACCACGGCATTCGAGATCATCGCAGACGTCTCCGTGATCTCAAAATTGATCTGCTCCGCTGACAGATTGAACTTGCGCATGATCTCCATAAACTCCTCTGCCAGCCGCGTCTGCATACACTGTACCGCAGACAGGTTGACCTCGATATAGCGGATCCCTATACGATCCAGCTGATTTTCCGAATAGAACCGGCATACTTCCGTAAATACGATCTCGCCGATCTCGAGGATGTAGCCTTCCTTCTCCGCCATGGTGATCATCGCTTCCGGCGGGATAAAACCGTACTCCGGATCAAACAGACGGATCAGCGCCTCTGCCGCTACCACCTTTTTTTCCTTCGTCGAATAGATCGGCTGGTAATATACCTGGAAGGTATTCTCTTTTAACGCCCTGCGGATCGCCTCCAGGATATGCGCGTCTTCATTCTCCGAAAGCAGCTTGCGTACCGGCAGCAGTTCTCCGGCTTCCAGATCCGCCTTCGGGATTCGGTTGACCACTTTCTGGAAATCATCCATGGTCGGGATCTCTTCCGGACAGTTCGCCGCCACAAATGCCGCAGAAATCATCGACTGCATCAGGCCGGATCTCCATGGCTCGGTAAAGCGCCTGCAGACCGCTTCTTTGATCTCTTCCGGCTTTCCCCACCGTTCCTCTTTTTCATTCTTCGGCAGCTTCAGTACCAGACAGCCCTTCTCGATCCGGAACACCAGCGCATCCCTGCGCAGACCATTCAGATAGATGACTACCTGTCGCATAAACGCTTCCGCATCTTCCTGTCCGATCGCATCCTCCAGCACATCGTAATCCAGAAAATGGATAAACATTACAAAAAATTTATGCCGCATCTGATAATCCTGCTCCGTCGAATGGATCAGTACCTGCTTTTTTAAAGCATCCGCACTTTCAAACAGCTCCTCCGCACGCTGTACCGAAAGCATCACATGCATCATCACCAGTGCGGAAAAGAACACAACGATGTAAACCCGTGCGTGTACCATCTGCGCGATCTGCAGACCTTCCAGCAGAATCGCCGAGAGCATCAGATGTATCGTCCGCTTCCGTCCCAGTACCCCCTGCGACTGGAGTCCTATGATCAGGGCGGATATCAGATAATAGAACAACAGAATGATCAGCAGGATCTTCAGGATCGGATGATCGCGGAAGGTATCCCCCCCCTCTCCGATCATGCAGTTGCGTACCGCAAATACCGTCGTGATCGCAAACGCTATGACATACGGCAGATAGATCATACGGCTCCAGCCCTTGGTCAGCCATGATTCCATCTGTGTGATCGCTTTCAGATAAGCCGTATACGCCACGATCACAAACAACTGTATCATACAGTTGAACAGATTGAAGACTGCCACGACTTCCTTGGGAAGCATCTCCGGTTGTATACGATACACGACCGTCAGGATATCCAACAGGGCGGTAAGGAGCAGCGAGATCAGGATGATATAGAAAACACGATAGCTGGCCAGTGCGCTCTGACCCTTCGGGCGGAAATACAGGAGCATCACTATCAGCATAAAGATTCCGACATAGTCGAAGATGAGATTATACTGCATCGTTCCTGCCCTCCTTCCCGTCTTTTTCTGCCGCCATATGCAGCACGCGCACAAATTCGCCCTCATCGATCTGATCAAAGAAATACTTTCCCTTTGCCAGATCGCAGGCCATATCCGAGATCATTTCGAACTGATTCTCTTCATCGATCCCTTCCACCATGGTCATCATGGAAAGATCCCTCGCCATTACCAGCGTGGAGTCCATCGTGATACGGGCTTTCTCATTGCTCATGGTAGCCTGCATCACCGATTTGTTCACTTTCAGTACCGAAAACGGCAGTTCATAGATAGAAGTTATGCTGGTAAAACCGCTGCCGTAATCTTCCAGACAGAAGCGCAGACCCTCGCCGGCCATTTTGGACAGATTCTCTTTAAACGCCTTGCTGGCTTTGGATACCGTATACTCCGAGATCAGCAGACAGATCATACGCTGATCCACATGATGCGCCTGCGCGATCTGTGTCAGACGCTCCATCAGCCCGTACTGCAGACACATTGCCGGGTGCAGACGCAAGCCAAGGAACGACAGCCCTTTTCCTTTCAGATCCTGCTTTTCAATAAACTCGCAGCTCTTTTCAAAGATCATCTCGCCCAGCTGCAGCGCATGCCCGCTCCGCTCCGCATAATTATAGATCTCGTCATCATACACATATCCGAGTTCCTCATCGAGAAAGCGTACCGACACCTCTGCCGCCACGATACGTTCCAGCCCCATCGAATAAATAGGCGTATAACGCATTTCAAAATTCTTCTTTTCCATCGCCCTGGCCAGCGCTCCGGTGATCTTCTGATTTCGTTCGATCGCCTGCAGGTCAAAATCGGCAGCCGTAAGAACCCGGTTTTCGGAACTGCCCTTTTCAAAGCGGTTCATCACACCCAGAACCAGCTGTTCCTCCTGCGCTTCCGTCGGAAGGATCAGGCGCAGCATACGGCCGGCCAGAAAGATCTTCTCATTCTCCAGCTTCCATGGTTCTTCAAAACGCGCCCGGATCGTGCGGATCAGCGAACTCACTTCCTTTGCCTCCGGACGGACCAGTTCGATCACAAAAGCCAGCTGATCCGTGTGATACAGATTTCCGTTATGCAGTTCAAAAGTCAAAAAAACGGAGATCTGTTTCAGGATTTCTTTTTTCTGTTCCGCATTCAGAGCATAAGTCTGCACATCAAAATCCGGCAGGATCAGCTCGATGATATCAAAACGTTTTCGGGAGAGCATATTGTATCGCAGCCGGTCCAGAAATGCCTGTCTGCTGTAGACATGAAAATCCGGATCGATCTGTACCGTGGGATTCTGAACAAAAAGAAAGAGGACCAGACCGCAGAGCGTGATCGTAACCGTTTCCACCTTAACCTCAGGCCGATACATCTGTACCAGGACACTGAAAAGTCCCAGTCCCAGAACCGTCATGAAAATAAAGCGGCGTTTCACGGAAAAGCTCTTCTGATGCAGCAGGAGCACCAGAACCATCAGACTGAAATAGTACGCAAAAGTAATATAGATCACCGCGATCCCGGGTTCACGGCTGTACTCTCCCGAACGATAGCTGTAGATCGCATGGGTGAACGGATTGGAAAGCACCACCAGCAGAACTATACTAATCGGTACAAGGATGCCCAGACGAACGATCAGGCGAAGTTCCCGCCATTTTTTGATCGTACTGAGCAGATACAAAAACAGCATAATCAGCATCAGGATATGCGTGATAAAATAGACGTAACTGAAGAAATCACTTGCCGGAATCCGAAAAGAGGGCTGTAAATACCGCAGCCCGCAGAGGCATACGGTACATAAAGACGTGAGTCCGTTATCGATCAAAAGTGCCAGAAAAAGCCCATTCTGGGTATTATACATCTTGTTGAGCCGCAAAAAATAAACGATCAGCAGTATCGACAAAATCACCGATGCAATTGCAAAGCCAGCCTCATAACTCAATCGCCTTACCCCGTTTTCTTATTTCGATTTCTGCTTCTTCGACGCTTCACGGCGCTGCTGCTTCAACTCTTCCACAGCCGTCTCATCAACATAATTATATTTACGCTCCCCGTAAAATAAGCCCTGTTCATTCTTTCGCACACGAAGTTTCGCTGCGATATATCCATGTTCCTTGCAGTTTCCCGCCGAATAAAAAATCTTGTTATTGGGCGTAAACCAACGGACAGCCGTTTTCACGGTAACCCCGCCGCATCTGCCGCACTGGATCGTCATCACATGCGGGTCTTTCAGGAGTTTTTCCCGGTCCGCATATCCCCGGGTGATCAGGCCTTCCCCTTCCGGGCTGTCGATATGGATCTCCTGTTTCCGGGTCTCCGGCAAATGAAACAGGTCATAGGCCGCATGCCCGCTGCGGATCTCTTCCGGGATCTTCGCCAGGACCTTTGCGGTGTAATAGGCATCGCTGTATGCCCGGTGAAAAGGCACATCCTTTCGCAGCTGTAGCTCATCCACTGCCGTTTCAAGCGCCTTGGACTGTGTGTCGTTCCCGCACATCTCGCCATACATTTTCTGTACATTCATATAGCGGATCGGTCCGGCTGCCAGAGGCTCCATCCCGTAATAGGCCATATTTCTCTGCAGCTCCGTCAGATCCTGTGTCCCCCAGGTGCACCACACCGGGTCCTCACCGCACCATTCAAAAAAATCCTTCGCCGCCTGCGGAAAGCTTTTCCCTCTGGACAGCTCTCCCGGCTTAAGCGCCAGCATCTTGCGGATCCTCCAGTTGATCTCCTTATAGACCTGCGGACGGATCAGCTGCTGATACTTACTGACCAGCTTCAGATCATCATTCAGTTTTACTGCACCGATCTCTATAATCTCAAATGCCAGCTCACGTTCGGCACTGTGTTTTCCGTCCTGCGGCTGGTTCCATTCCAGATCAAAAACAATGTAATTCATATACAAAAGTATAGCATATTTCGCGTTTTTTTGCTATAGCAAAAAAAGGCGCATCCTTTATGGATACGCCCCTTTATTAAACATCAGTTATACTTTATCGTTGTCGTCAAACGGATCGCCGCACTGCGGGCAGAACTTCGGCGGATTGTGCGGATCTTCCGGCTCCCAGCCGCACTTGTCACACTTGTAAAGCGGAGCTCCTGCCGGCTTCGGCTTGCCGCACTCTGCGCAGAACTTGCCCTTATTCACAGCGCCGCACTCGCAGGTCCAGCCTACCTGCTCTGCCGGCTTCGGTGCGCCACACTCTGCGCAGAACTTACCGGTATTGCCCTCGTGTCCGCAAGAGCACTTCCAGCCTGCTGCAGGCGCAGGTGCTGCCTGAGGCGCCGGCTGCTGCGGAGCCTGCTGTACCGGCTGCTGCTGCTGCGCCATCTGCTGCTGTGCCATCTGGAACAGGCCGTTGGTATTTGCCATACCTGCCTGATTTGCCATACCCATACCCAGGAAACCGGTCATAGCGCCGCCGCTGTTGTTTGCTGCATTTACCATAGCGGTATTCTGAGCGTTCAGAGCCATACCTGCTGCCACTGCAGCATTGCCGCCCATAGCGTATGCCTTCTGCAGTTCCTTCAGCGTAGCCTCGTCTTCCGGAGACATCTTCGGCTGCTCCATACGGATGTCCTTCAGGGTGAAACCGTATTTATCTTCCCAACGCAGAGACTGGATCAGGGAAGCAACGATCTCTTTCTTCTTACCCGGCAGTCCGCTGGGACGCAAGCCATCGGTATTGATGTCTGCGATCGCATCCTGCAGCTTGTCACTGATGTCGGACTTCAAAGCGCCTTCGATCTGGGACAGCTTATAATCATATGCCACATTGGCAGCGATCGTTGTATAGAATTTTACCGGATCGGTCAGCTGTACATCAAACTTACCATGGATCCGCAGTTCCACATCCGA
Organism: Lachnospiraceae bacterium; assembly: GCA_017508825.1. Classification (GTDB taxonomy): domain Bacteria; phylum Bacillota; class Clostridia; order Lachnospirales; family Lachnospiraceae; genus NK4A136. Next base: position 28,099 of record JAFWRC010000276.1, on the reverse strand, counting down.
TTCAAAGTTCAGACGGGAATCCTTTACGTTGAAATAGATCGGTGTCTGGGTACCGAACGGACGATCCGTGATCAGTCTCGTATTCAGGAAATACACCTTCTGTACTACTGCGGTATTGCCGCCGTAGGTAAAGTTCTGTACCATCTGTGCAAAGTTATTCTTCAGGTTACCCCAGAATGTCTCATTCTCCGGCTTGCAGAAGAAGGTCGGTGCCAGATCCGTACGGAAGGTAAATGCTCCCGGTTCCACACTGACTTCAACGATCCTGCCCTGCTCTACGATGATCATACACTGGCCGTCTGCCACGATGATCGTAGAACCGTTGGTGATCACGTTTTCTTCCCCCTTGGTGTTGCTGGTACGCCCCGTCTGGTGCTTACCTGCTACCATCAGCACTTCATTCGGAAGAGCGTCCTGATAGAAGAACTCTTTCCACTGATTACTGAGCTGATTTCCACCTGCCTGTAATGCTGCTGCTATTAATCCCATTTTAGATCTCCTTTCCCTTCTTGAAATCGGGGTTTGCCCCCCTCACAATGACTAGTATCGCATATTTCACCCATTTTCACAAGCATAACTTGCGTGCATTTTCGCAACCGTCAGATACATGTTTTCCCGTCACCCCCACTGCCGGTTTTCTTATGCTTTTGCTGCTTTTGCGCCAATCTGATAGTAGTCAAAACCGTACTTGTTTGCCGTCTTTGCGCCATAGATATTGCGTCCGTCAAAGATCACCGGCTGCTTCAAGCAGGACCTGATCTCTTCAAAGTCCGGACTGCGGAATTCCTTCCACTCCGTGATCAGGATCAGTGCATCCGCATCTTTCAGCGCATCGTACTTGCGCTCCACATACTCTACGTTTGTATTATCCTTCAGATAGCACTTCTTTGCTTCTTCCATGGCTTTGGGGTCATAGGCTTTGATCTTTGCCCCCGCCGCCGTCAGATCATTAATGATGGTGATGGCCGATGCTTCACGCATATCGTCCGTATCCGGCTTAAAGGAAAGTCCCCATACCGCAAAAGTTCTGCCGCTTAAATCTTTTCCGAAATGCTCTTTCACCTTATCCGCGATCACATGCTTCTGTGCATGGTTTACATCTTCCACCGCGCGCAGCAGCTGCGCATCATAACCGAATTCCGCCGCAGTGCTCACCAGCGCCTTCACATCCTTCGGGAAACAGCTGCCGCCGTAACCGCAGCCCGGATAGATAAAGGAGTAGCCGATCCTCTTATCGGAACCGATGCCCTTGCGCACCTTATTCACATCCGCCCCTACCTGCTCACAGATCCGGGAGATCTCGTTCATAAAGGAGATCTTCGTTGCCAGCATCGAGTTGGCCGCATACTTGGTCATCTCGGCGCTCGCGATATCCATCAGGATAAAGTTATCCGTATTCAGCACATAATGGCGGTACAGCTCCTGCATTGTCTCCGCCGCATTGTCATTGTCCACACCGATCACGATGCGGTCCGGACGCATACAGTCGGAGACCGCCGTACCCTCTTTCAAAAACTCCGGATTGGAGATCACGTCAAAGGTCAGGTCGGAACCTCTCTCATCCAGTTCCTTCTGAATGGCCGCTCTTACCTTCTGCGCCGTGCCTACCGGCACCGTTGACTTATCCACCACATACATATGGCGGCTCATATTCTTCCCGATCTCGGAAGCAACCGTCAGTACATAATGCAGATCCGCGCTGCCGTCTTCTCCCATCGGTGTCCCAACCGCGATAAAACAGATATTGCAGCGATCCAGCGCTTCTTTGATCTGTGTCGTAAAATTCAGATTTCCCGCTTTATAGTTCTTGAGTACCAGTTCCGAAAGCCCCGGCTCATAGATTGGGATGATGCCGTTCTTCAGCCGCTCGATCTTGGCTTCATCCACATCCACACACCATACTTCATTTCCCATATCCGAAAAACAGGTCCCCGTCACAAGTCCCACATATCCTGTTCCGATCACTGCCACACGCATGTTTTTTGCTCCTCCCTTTTCTATGTTACGTCAACTTGTAATTTTACCACAACCGCCATCATTTGACAATTCACATAAATTCTGGGGTGTCGGGCCGACGAGCCACGGGGACCGAGCCACGGGGACGGTTCTCCGGCTCAAAACGAGCCACAAGAACCGTCCCCATGGCTCACCGCTTGTAGTATGCGATATAGTCTTCGATCTCCCTAGGCAGCGTTTCCGTTTCTTTCCTGTACTTGCGGTATTTGGAGGTGAGCACCTTGAACTGCTTCTCCGCTTTGGCTTCGTGGCGGCGGATCATGGAGGCATACATAGCGTTGGTCTCCAGCTTGTGCCGGATCTCCCCGGCGAACGGGCAGTACTGGAACATCAGCTGTTTTGCCACCCTGTTCAGACGCGGCGCACCCTGGGATTCGTAGCGAATCCACTGCATATAGTCCAGGATGAACACGTTTTCAAAACTGTTGCGGCAGGCCGTGATCTCGGTCTTGATCTTTTCCTTTGCTTCCGAGGAAAGATCGGAATTCTTGCGGTAAAACTGCAGATAATCCACATAACCGGCGGTCAGGGACAGTTCGGAAAGGTCGTTCCAGCGGGCTCCCTGCACACGTTTGCAGATCTGCCAGCGGAACTGTCCGGCCAGACGGATCTGAACGGTTTCCAGATTTTCCGTCAAAAGGATGGGAAGAAACATACGCGCCGGAGTGTCTCTGCGCACACCGGAGATCTCCTGCCACAGTCCTCCGCGGGCGCCGAGCGCCGGCAGAAGGATCACATCCGGCAGCACTTCCAGCAGGATACTTTCTCTGGGAATGTTGGTCCCGGGCGCCTGGAACAGGGCCTCCCGGTAAAACAGGGAATAGTCGATCGAACGCAGCTGATCCCATCCCTGCTCGATCTGCGGCCGGGTGACCAGCTGATCCATCAGATTACGGATGATGTTATGCGAAGACAAAACCGGGCAGAACGTGATCGGACGGCTTGCAACCATCTTCATTCCCAAGGTGAAGAAATTGTTCAGTTCGAAACGCATCTTTTCTTTCGGCGAGACCAGATAGCGCTTTTCCTGACTTTCCGTGATCAGTCCGTCCTGCTTCCGGATCTTCAGATAGGTCGGGAAATCCTGATCAAAATCGTTGCGGGAAGGTTCTTTCTCACCGCGCGATATCGCAGCAAGCCATTCAAACATGGTATAGACATGTCCGGTTGCAGATGCATTTTCCGGAGCATGGATGCGCAGCAAGAGCTTCAGCAGCATCAGGGCATGCTCCCGTCCGACCAGCGTTTCATCCATATAGCCGAAGTGCAGGAACAGCTGTACCGGAAGCGGCGGCTTTTTCGATGATTCCAGAGCGGTCAGCGCCGCATTTTCATACAGATGGAAGAAATATTTGGCGATCTCTTTGCGGAGATCCCGCACGGATTCTTCACGGGAATTTTTATCCTGCAGCTCGCGGTACTCCGCCATAAGCTGCCGAAAACGGTCTTCTTCACTTTCGTCCAGACTGGTATATGCAAGTATGGTTTCCAGAGAGTTTTCCAGCGGTGCAAAAATATCCGGTGTTTCCGGCTGTTCGACGGGAGCGTGTACCTCTGTCAGCAGCGCTTCCGCGATCGCATCGTTTTCATTTATTTCAGAAAGCTTCTCTTTTTCCTCCGAAGATCCTGGTATTTCCGCATCCGGCTCCGGATCCCTCTCCGGCTTCATTTCCAGATCCATTTCTTCGGAAAAGTCAACACTGATCGCCGATACGGCGTTTTCGTAATGCGTCTGCCGTATGTCCAGATGCTCTTCCGGGATCAGGCCGGAACGGAGCAGGGAACGGTGATAATTCCGGATCGCATCGTTGATTGCGGAAGCCAGAGCAGCATTGGCCGCGGCATTGCGCAGATACAGATTGCGGTACAGATCATACAGATCGGCGCTTTGCATATACTGTTCCCGCAGCTCGGAAGTATAGTTTTCCAGCTGGTCAAACAGCCCGCGGATCATAAAGATATGATGGACCGCATCCAGGATCGCAGCCGTTGTAAGGGAAGTATGCGTGGAATAAAAAGCTTTTTTCACATCCTGCGGCATCAATCCCAGCTGATCGTAATAATCGCCCATCCACTCAGGGAGTTCACGCTCCGGCTGGAACGGTTCGGATTCTTCCGCCAGCGGCCAGGGCTGTATCTCCAGACTGTATTTGGCGCAAAGGCTGCGATACTCGTTATAGGATCTTACCAGGGTTTTGCGAAACGTCTCGGTACGACGTTTGGTACGCTGGTACTGTCCCAGAATATTCAGCGTCAGCGCGGCGCCGGTGGAGACCAGCAGATCACACTCGTCCGAATGGTCGTGCACGATGGCATCCACATCCGATTTGCGCCGGAAGGGATAACGGTCGATGGTGCAGTCTTCTTTCACAACATAGCGGTATTGGTAAGGTTCCCCCACATGTTCAAAAATGCCCAGCACGACGCCATGCCCGGCAGTCACCTGAAACACGGGTGATATGATCTCAATTTTTCCGAATAGGATATAATCCAGACTCTTAACGATCTCCGAGTCTGTATGCAGTTCGTCGCCTGCCTTCAGATTGATGCGTTCCATATGTAACCCTCACAATGTTGCCCCACGCATGTTATTTTACCAAAGTTACGTCCGGAATTCAATTCGATAAATCGCCCCACAAAAAATAACCGCGACTTTAACGAGGGCGGTTATTTTTATATTTTTATATTTTTATTCTTCTTCCTTTTTCTTCACTTTCACAGCTGCCTTCTGTTTCCGTTTGCCGGACAGCAGTTTCTCCGGCGTGGTCACATCGGCCAGGATATTGTCGGTGCTCCCCTTCCGGTTTGCCGGATGCGCCTGCGTTTTCTTTCCGGGATCCGCTTTCTTTCCGCCTACTTTCAGTACCGGCTTCTTCTCTTCCATCACCAGCTGCGCATCGCCGCCGTTCTTCAATTTGCCGAAGAGGATCTCCGTTACAAAGAGTGGCTTGATCTCACTGTCGATCACGCGCTCGATCTCACGGGCTCCGTATTCGCGGGTGATACCCTTATTCCGGATATAGTCCATTGCCTCTGCGCTGATCTGCACATTGACTTTTCTTCCCATCAGCTGGGCCGTCAGTTCGTTCAGCTTCTTGCCGGCGATCTGCTCTGCCATACGCTCGCTCATATGGTTGAAGGTCACGATGGCGCTCAGACGATTGCGGAATTCCGGTGTGAATACACGCTTTACTTCTTCCATCATCACGCTGTCGTTAAACTTCGGCGCGCCGAAACCGATGGACTGCCGTCCCACCATACGCGCTCCCGCATTGGAAGTCATGATGATGATCACGTTCTTAAAGTCCGCCTTCTGCCCGCGGTTATCCGTCAGCTGCGCATAGTCCATCACCTGCAGCAGTACATTGAAGATGTCCGGATGCGCTTTTTCGATCTCATCCAGCAGCAGTACACAATGCGGTGTCTTGCGGATCGCATCCGTCAGCGCGCCGCCGTCTTCATAGCCCACATACCCGGCCGGGGATCCGATCAGTTTCGATACCGTATGCCGTTCCGCATATTCACTCATATCAAAGCGTACAAATTCCACGCCCAGTTCCTTTGCCAACACCTTGGCCACTTCCGTCTTGCCCACACCGGTGGGGCCGACAAACAGGAAGGATGCGATGGGCTTATTCTCTGCCAAAAGACCTGCCCGGGACATATAGATGGCATCCACGATCTTGCGTACCGCTTCTTCCTGCCCGAAGATCCTGCCGGTGATACGCTCGTACAGATCTTTTAAACGATCCACCTCGGACTGTTCCGCCGTAGCCTTCGGGATATTGCCGATCTCGGCCAGTACGGTCTCGATCACATCTTTGCCCACCGTCTGGCGCTTCTGGTCCGTCAGCGGATGCATACGGCGATACGCTCCGGCTTCGTCGATCAGATCGATCGCCTTATCCGGCAGAAAACGTCCGCCGATGAAATTCTTACTGAGTTTCACGGCATGCTCCAGTACATCCTTGCCGTATTTTACACCATGGAAACGCTCATAATTACTGCGCAGACCCTCCAGGATCTCTACCGCCTCTTCCTCGGACGGCTCTTTCACATCTACCTTCTGGAAACGCCGGCTGAGCGTCGCATTCTTTGCAAATGCCCGCTTATGCTCATCATAGGTTGTAGCTCCGATAAAACGGATCTTGCCGGACTCTAGATACGGCTTCAGCATATTGGAAGCCTCCATGGAGCCGCTGCCCATACCGCCGGCACCGATCAGGTTATGGATCTCATCGATAAAAACGATGGGATCGTCCAGTTCTTCCAGCGCATCCATGATCTCCAGCACACGTTTTTCAAAATCGCCGCGGTACTGCGTCCCGGCCACCAGTTCCGCAACATCCAGCGAATATACCTTCGCATCCTTCAATGCCTCCGGCACATCCCCGTCCACGATGCGCTTCGTCAGCCCGTAAACAATGCTGGTCTTGCCCACGCCCGGCTCCCCCAGCAGCAGCGGATTGTTCTTCTCCTTGCGCAGCAGGATGCGGATGATACGGTCCAGTTCCTGCTCCCGTCCGATCAGCGGATGGTGGTCGCCCACCATCTCATTCATCAGCTTGGCATATTCCAGCACAAAGTCCTCTGCGCTTTCATACTCGTCGTCCATTTCATACTCGTCATTGCCTTCGATCAGAAGCTGCAGCGCAGAGAGAAAATCATGCAGATTTCCCACTTCCGACTCCAGGTAATAGGTCGCGAAGGACTCGTTCTGCTTCGTGATCCCGTAAATGATATGATGCAGGCTGATATGCTTCGCCTGGGCATGCTCCGCCGCCTCCACGGCTGTTTCCACCGTAGACGCAAATGCATCGGAGATACGCTCGCCGATCGGGCGCTCATCCCCGTCGCCTTCCTTCCGTTTCGGCAGCATCGTGGTCAGAAACTCGTCCAGATTCTCGCGGATCACATCCACACTGCCCTTGCACATATGCACCGCGCGGATAAACACCGGCACATCGGTACATGCATATAAGATATGCTCCGGCATGACCAGCTGACTGTCCCGCTTCGCGGCATTCATCAATGCCATCTGCATCACTTTTTCGGTTATCTCATCAAACACCATTTCTTACTCTCTTTCTACACGGATATTAAACGGATAATTCTGCGCCCGGGCCAGATCAACGGCCTGACGCTGTTTCGTCTTGGCAATATCATACGGATAGGTGGCCACTACCGCCTGCCCCTCTTTATGCACCTTCATCATCAGCTCCACAGCCTCCGGCTGCGGCTTATCGAAGATATGCATCAGGATATCCACCACAAAGTCCATCGGGGTAAAGTCGTCATTGAGCATCACCACTTTGTACAGTGACGGCTCCTTCGTCTTCGTTTTGGTCAGTCCCCGTGTCTGTCCTTTATTCTGTTTCTCTGCTTTTCCGGCCATGATTGCTTCCCTTCTAAATAGCATTCTGCTCACAGTATGCTAGCGCCGAGCGCGGTTGCGCCAGCAACATATTCCTTACGCGCGAGTGCACATCCTCCCGGAGGGTTTCCTGCCTGTAAAGGCAGGAAAAGGGACCGCTGCGCAGTCCCTCGTTGTACTTTCCTTTATTGTATCTTCTCTTTATCAGTCTTCTGTCTCGTCATCGACTGCACTTGCTACGGAACTGACTACCGAAGATACCACCGAGATCACTACTGCGATAATGATGATCAATGCACCACCCATCAGGACTACCAGCAAACCGATCTGCTGATCGGATCCTGCTGCCGCGCTTCCTGCTGCCTGCACCGGCATCGCGCACATCCATGCCATTACGATCGAATACAGTGCCATCATTGCTCTGCTGATCTTTGTTGTCATCTCTTTCATCGTACCGAAATCTCCTCTATACTCTGCGGGTTCCCCGCGAAACTCTCACTTGTGGTATTATACTATATTCTCGGCAGATACGCAAATTCTTTTTAACGGATGTATAAAGTACATGATTTGACAGATAAAGATAGAAATGCTATAGTCGGGAGCGACTTTTTAAGAGAGAACCTATGAATCCTATTGTAAAAAACCGAAAATTCAAATATGCATTGGCGCTGCTGGCTGCCGCTTTTTTCTGGGGGACCACCTTTGCCGCCCAGTCCATCGGTGCAGACTATGTGGGGCCGTTTACCTATCTGACGATCCGGAGTTATATCGGGACAGCGTTTTTGCTGCCGTTTATCTTCGGCAGATCGGTTTATGCCAAAGGAAAGAATACCGAAACGCCGGAAAATACACCCCCTTCAAAGACCGGTGAAACTGCATCTCCAAAAAATAGTTTCTTCGCCCGTCATCCCCTGCTGACCGCCGGCGTATGCTGCGGTTTCTTTCTGTTTGCCTCCAGCGCGCTGCAGCAGTGCGGCATCGGCTATTCCACGACCGCTAACGCCAGCTTCATCACGGCGATGTATGTGGTGATCGTACCGCTCTTATCCCTGTTTCTCGGCAGGAAGCCGGGTGTCCGGGTATGGATCTCCGTAATACTTTGCGTCGCCGGTCTTTATCTATTGTGCATGAAGGAAGGTTTCACCCTTTCCTACGGTGACATTTTCCTCTTGCTCTGCGCTTTTGGTTTCAGCCTGCAGATCATGACCATCAATCACTTTTCGCCGAAGGTAGACGGTCTGAAGCTTTCCGCCTCCCAGTTTTTTACGGTTGCGATCCTGGCTACCGTATGTATGCTCTTATTTGAACATCCGGAAAAAGATGCTTTGATCAAGGCGATGCCCTCGATCCTCTATGCCGGCATCTTCTCCAACGGCATCGCTTACACCTGCCAGATCATCGGACAAAAACATGTGAACCCTACCGTTGCCAGTCTGATCATGTGCTTAGAGAGCGTCTTTGGTACTCTCTCCGGATGGCTGGTGCTGCACGAAGTCCTTTCTATCCGGGAGATCTCCGGATGCGTGGTAATGTTTGGCGCCATCCTGCTCTGCACCATTCCCGCAAAAAAATAACCGCAAATGAGCGGTTATTTTTTCAGGATGCGCACTTCTTCACTGCGTTACGCATAGTGATTTTCTAACGGTAAAACCGTAAAAAAATCATCTATCGCGCGTAAGGAATGTGTTGCTGTCGCAACCGCGCTCGGCGCGAGCGTTCTGCAGGCAGAACGCTGTTTTTATTGACTTAAGACTTGCCGCGCTGTATCCGGTTTGCCGGGTTTTCGGCCTGCGGATCTGCATTCCGGCGCTCGTGTCTTTCTTTCTTCCCGTATTCCTTCTCCATCAGCTGATCCAGATTGATATGGTTTTTCTCTTTACGTACACGGTTTGCTTCCGTCACATAGTTCTTTGCTGCCTCAGGATCGATCAGATTGAGTGCTTTCAGCGCATTTTCCTTACGAACATTACCGTTACCGTGCCAGGCCGTATCCTTGCTTACATGGTTCAGATAGTCCACGATCGCCTGTTTTTCGTTCGTCATGTCCGTTGCCCGGGTTCCGTTATACGCTTTCACCGAAGCATCCCGGATCGCATTGACCAGATTGTCGTATTCCGTAGAATTTCTGTGCCAGAGATATCCGTTTTTGGTGCCGGTCAAAGCATCCAGAATATCATCAAACTTACCACCCAGAGCATGTCTTTCCGCTTCCGACATGCCCTCCTGTCTCGGTGCCACGGATGCATTGCTTTGTATCGGATTAATGATCACTTCCGGTCCTTCCACCTTCGGATCAATGATCACCTCCGGTCTTTCCACTATCGGAATAATGTCTTTCTCATCTTCTGACTTCTTATTGTCTTCCGGTTTTTTCTCTTCTTCCGGTCTCTTCTCTTCCTGCTGCGGCTGCTTCTTCTCCTCTTCCGCCTTCTTCTCTTCCGGTTTCTTTTCTTCTTTCTTTTCTTCTTCCGGCTTCTGACCTGCGCCCGGGTTCTGATCCTGCAGATCTTCCGCTTTCTTCACGGCCTTCTGCTCGTTTGCCTGTATAGCTCCCTCATCAATCAGATACTCCTCAAAAGCTTCCTGCTCATAGATGCCGAAGGCTTCATTATATTCTTTCTTTTCCGCATCCGAAAGATCTTCGATATTCTCAACATCTTTCTGCTTCGGTATATTACCGGTAGCTTTTTCATATATCTGATCACGATCCTGGAATACCTTCCTGTCATCCATGATGCCTTCCTTAACATCCGGCTTCACGGACATGATCTCATTCACTTCCACTTCTTCATCGCCCAGAAGATCTGCCAGTGTAAAACCTTCACTGACTGCTTCTTTCTTTTCCCCGGCTTCTTCCTCTTTCGGAATCTTCAAGCCTTTTGCGATCATATTTACATACTTCCGGTAGGTTTCTTCACGATGACGGATCTTCTCATCCTCCGCCTCAAACATCTCTGCCACCGCTTCCACCTGATTGGCATTGCGCTCATTATCTCTGCGCGCAAGCTCTTTTTCGGCATGTCTGTGCTGATATTCAATCTTTCTCTGCTCCTGCACCCATTCACTGAAACGGCGGAAGGATTCGTCCTCCTTCTCACGCATTCTCTGCTCATACGCCTTGCGGTTGCGTTCCCGTTCCTGACGCTCTTCCTCTTCTTTTGCCTGCTGACGTTCCAGATTCTCTTTCAGTTCACGTTCTTCCGCTTCACGTTCTTCTTGCGCACGGATCTTCGCTGCCTCCTGATCTCTCTTCTCCTGTTCCGCACGGGCTTTTACCTGCTCTCTCTCTGCTTTCTCTGCCTGCAGTTCCGCTTCGTACTTCTCCTTTTCACGATCATAGAACAGCTCATGGAAAATCTCTTTCGCTACATCGATACGCAGATCCACATCTTCCTTGATCTCTCTCCGCTCCTCCTGAACCATATCGGCATAATCCGACAACTCGTCCCGCAGGATCTGCAGACGTTCGTATTTCTTATTCGCATCCATCTGATCCAGCCGCTTCAGAAGAGCCTTGTCATACTCCTCCGCATTCATTTTCTCCGGATCCGGCTCCTCAATCTCATAAGGCCTGATCATTCTGCTCACCTGAGGATCGTTCTCCAGTTTGCTGATCTCATAATTCAACTGTCGGATACGATCATCCTGCTCGGCCCGGAGTGCCAGCGGCAGAGCCTCGTTCTCGATACTTTTGATGATGCGCTTTACACCTTCATCATAATCGATCGTATCATCGTGCATGATATCTTCCAGATCAAATACCTCCGGAACATCCGTCACTGCCGGCGTGTAGCCTTCCAGCAGACCATCTTCCTTCAGTTTCAGATCCAGATCCTGGTCCCGGTCCTCACAGTATTCTGAAAATTCATTATGCAGACGTTCTTCGATCTTAGCGTCCGCTTCCGCCAACTGTGCTTCCGTCTCCTCTTTATATACTTCCCGCTGTTCCTTCAATTCCTGCAGACGTTCAAACTTGACATTCATGTCATATTTGTAAAGCATGTCTCGGGCACACTGCTGGAATACATCCGGCTCTAGAGCTTCCTCATTCGGCTCTTCAATCTCATACGTGCCCTCCATATTTGCCAGTTCCGGATCCCGCTCCAGTTTTTCGATCATATGATCCAGTTTCTTCAGGCCGACCGTCCTGTCATAATACAGTTTGTCGATCTCTTCTTCTTTGCGGATGGCCGTTTTCATTTTTCTGTAGACAGTTTCGTAATCGGAAGAATAATCCGACTTTACATCTGCCACAGAAATATCTTCGCCTCTGTACTTATACTTCTTTATGGAAAAACCTTCCAGAAGCTTTTCAGAGCTCAGCTCTTCTTCCAGGTTTTCTACCGGTTCGTAATCCGGATTGATGATGTCCTGCGGATATGCCATGGTCATTCCCTCCTTGTTTTATCTGATCTGCATGTGTTTGTTTGTACCAACGTTGAGGAAAGTATAGCATGCAAAGTGCAAGCAAAGTGCAAGTCTAAAAGAGCGTTCTGCTTACAGAACGCTCGCGCCGGATAAGGTTATTCTCCATCTTCCCTTTTCTTTTTCATCTTGTCTATCAAAAACTTCAAAACCAGAATGACAACTGCTGCCGGAAAGGCATAAAGCGACAGCAGGCTAAGACCATAAAGGAGAACTCCGCTGTCCTCTCCACCCAGATGTTCCCGTCCCCAGACGTGCACATATAAGTATCCGTCGTCATCACGATACCCTGCAAGATCCATTACATCGCCATAATCATACACATAAGAGCAGTCATGTTCGTAACCGTTCAACCCGATATAAAGACCATTCAATTCACAGGAATATTCAAACGGCTCTACTACAACCCGGTCTTTTTCTCCATAGGAAATACTTCGTGCCTGATCTGCCGGAATGCGATACACCTCCTCAATTCCTAATCTTGATCCTCCGCAGCATGCAAAAATCCTGGTTTTCTGCGGTAATACCAGTTCTGCGCCTGCCGGCATGTTCACGTTATCCATCATTCTATGCAGGTTCTTTCCTGTTTCCAGATGGATCAACGCAAAAACACCCAGAACCGCGATCAACATGATCAGAGAAATATATGTTTTTTCTTTATCCAATTTTTCTTTATCCAATTTTTCTTTATCCATTTTTTGTTCTCCTTTTCCCATCAAAGCCGGCCTCATATGTTCCGGTCTGTGAGATGAGTATAACCGTGCTCCGTTGAGAAAGGGGAAATCATTGCGTAAACGGCATTTTTTATCGTGTGAAAATTGTATAACAATTTCCTGATAAAGCAAAAAATAACCGCTCTCGCGGTTATTTTTCATATCCTTATTCTCTATGCCGGCTGCTTACGCCTCCCGGCGATCGCCTTTGTCTTATTTATAAAATATATCAGGATCGTTGCCAAAAGCATGATTGCCAAAAACGGCGGTCCCAAAAAGACCAGCAGGCCGGAAATATCCCAGATCCAGTTCGCTGCGCCGCCATCCTTTCCCATAACTTTCTGTCCATAGACATGGCAGTACAGATAACCGTCATCCTCACGGTAATCCTCATTCTGTATTACATCACTATAATCATAGGCATAATAGAAATCATGCTCGTATCCGCCCACGTTGACCTGCAGATTTTTTAAATTACAATCCTGCTGAAACGGTTCCACGACCATCCCGTTTAAATATCCATAGGAATAGTTATCTGCTTCTTCCAACGGGATGCGATATACCGCCTCAATCCCCAGCCGGAATAAGCCGCAGTTATCATAGAAATGGGGCAGGGGAGGTAACACTGTCTCCGTCGTTGACGACGGTTTCCCTTCTTCTATCATCGCGTGCAATTCCTTATTTAACCCTTGCTGATACAGGCTTGAGATCAGGATTAAAACCAGGAGAATCAGCTCAAAAACCACCAAAACAAACAAACCGCTTGTTTTCTTCTTTTCCATTCATTTCTCCTTTTATGCCACAATCCGGAACAAACGTACTTCGGTTTACAGGCTCAAGCCCTTTGCTTCGTCGCAACCCAGCACGATGTTCATGCACTGGATGGCTGCGCCGGATGCGCCCTTGCCCAGGTTGTCGAAGCGGCTGGCTACGATCACGCGGTCCGCATTGCCGGTCACAAAGATCTCCATGCCGTCCCAGCCTGCGCAGGCATCAGAGAACAACGCTCCGCCGGCTTCCACATCCGCGCCAAAGGGCATCACTTTGATAAACTTCTCGCCCTTGTAATACTCTGCCAGATAGTCCCGGATCTCTTCCGGCGCCATCTTCCTGTAAAGAAGATCCGTAAACAGCGGCACCTGCACGATCATTCCGCTGTGATAGTTCGTTGTCATCGGAGAGAACAGCGGCTCCCGGTCAATGCCGGTGATCGCCTTCATTTCCTTCAGATGCTTGTGGCTCTGTGTCCAAGCATACATTCTTGCCGCGTCAAACTTTGCTTCCCGGCCTTCTTCCTCATATGCCGCGATCAGCTTCTTGCCGCCCCCGCTGTAGCCGGATACCGCAAAGATCGAAACCGGATAATCCTTCGGCAGGATACCGCCCTTAACCAGCGGATATGCCAGTCCGATGAACCCGCTCGCGTAGCAGCCCGGTACCGCAATGCGCTTGCCTTTTGCGATCGCCTGACGATGCTCTGCCGACAGCTCCGGAAAACCGTATGCCCAGCCGGCTTCGGTCCGGTGTGCCGTGGAAGTATCCAGGATCACCGTATCCGGATTGTCGCACAATGCCACCGCTTCTCTTGCTGCCGCATCCGGCAGGCAAAGGAAGGTGATATCCGAAGCATTGATAAACTTTTTGATCTCGTCCGGATCCTTGCGCTTGTCGCTGTCGATCTTTAACAGTTCGATATCATCCCGCACCTGAAAACGCTCAAAGATCCGCAGTCCCGTGGTGCCTTCGCTTCCGTCGATAAATACTTTTTTCATACTGTCTCTCCTTCTTTTATGCTCCCTGCAGCCCTGTATACAGGCTGTAGTATTTTCCTTTTTCTGCCAGCAGTTCCTCGTGGGTTCCGCGCTCAATGATGCGTCCCTGCTCCAGTACCATGATGCAGTCGGAGTTGCGTACAGTGGAAAGCCGGTGCGCGATCACAAACGTGGTGCGTCCGCTCATCAGACGGTCCATACCTTCCTGTACCAGTTTTTCGGTACGGGTATCGATGGAACTGGTCGCCTCATCCAGGATCAGCACCGGCGGATCCGCAATCGCCGCCCGGGCAATGGCCAGCAGCTGTCTCTGTCCCTGGCTTAAGGAGCCGCCGTTTCCGGTCAGCTGTGTATCATAGCCATCCGGCAGACGTGTAATGAAACCGTGCGCATTGGCCAGCTTTGCAGCTGCCTCCACTTCCTCATCCGTGGCATCCAGTCGTCCGTAGCGGATGTTCTCGCGCACCGTTCCGGTGAACAGATTGGTCTCCTGCAATACGATCCCCAGAGAATGCCGCAGGTCGTCTTTTTTGATCTTGTTGATATTGATGCCGTCGTACCGGATCTTGCCGTCCTGAATGTCGTAGAAACGATTCAGCAGATTGGTGATGGTCGTCTTGCCCGCACCGGTGGAGCCGACAAAGGCGATCTTCTGCCCCGGTTTTGCAAACAGCTTCACATCATGCAGTACGATCTTTTCATCCGTATAGCCAAAATCCACGCCGTCAAAGACCACATCACCTTCCAGCGCTTTGTAGGTCGTGGTGCCGTCTGCCTTGTGGTAATGTTTCCACGCCCACAGACCGGTACGCTCTTCGCTCTCGGTCAGTTCCTGCTCCTGCACCGGAACCACGGCCTCCTCGTCGGTCCTGCCGCTGTCCACACGCTTGGCATTCACCAGCGTGACATATCCCTCATCCACTTCCGGTTCCTCGTCCAGCATCTTAAAGATACGGTCTGCGCCGGCTAAGCCCATCACGATCGCATTGAACTGCTGGCTCACCTGGTTGATCGGCATATTAAAGCTCTTGTTAAAGGTCAGGAAACTTGCCAGATCGCCTACGGTCAGCGCGTGGTATTTAAGCGCCAGGATACCGCCGACCACCGCACACAATACATAGCTGACATTACCGATCTGCATATTCAGAGGTCCCAGCAGGTTGACATAGGCATTCGCGCGGTTTGCGCTGCCATAGAGCTTTTCATTCAGTTCATCAAAACTCTCCATATTTTCATCTTCGTGATTAAAGACCTTGACGACTTTCTGGCCTTCCATCATCTCTTCAATAAAACCATTCAGCTGTCCCAACTGCCGCTGCTGCTCGATGAAGTACCGGCTGCTGCCGCCCGCCACTTTTCCGGTGGTATAGAGCATCACCACGACCATCCCCATGGTCACACCCGTCAGGGCCGGGCTTAAGATGATCATACTCACAAGAACACTTACGATCGTGATCGCCGAGTTCAATAGCTGCGGTAAGCTCTGGCTGATCATCTGGCGCAGCGTATCGATATCGTTGGTATACACAGACATGATATCGCCGTGCGCGTGGGTATCAAAATAGCGGATCGGCAGTTTTTCCATCTTGGAAAACAGCTCGATACGCAGGTTTTTCAAAGTTCCCTGCGTCACATAGATCATCAGCTTGCTCTGCACAAAGGTCGCCAGAATACCGATCGCATAGTATCCCGCCATCTCCAGGATCGCTTGCAATAGCGGCGTGTAATCCGGCTGTGGCTGTCCGATCAGTGGCTCAATATAATCATTGATCAATGTCTTTAAGAACATCGTTCCCTTTACATTCATAAAAACCGAAACGAAGATACAGATGACCACGACCGCCAGATGCAGACCGTAATCCTTGACCGCGTAGGAAAACACCCGTGCAAAAATTTTTTCCGGATGATCCAGTTTCGGCTTGGGTCCCATAGCGCGTCCGCGCCCCGGCCCCATCTTGATCTCTTTTGCTTTTTCTTCTGCCATAATGCTGCTCCCTTATCTGTCCGCTGCCGGACCTGCTCCCTCCACCGATACTGCCGGTAAGAAGCCGTTTTCTCTTCCTTAAGAACGGATACCGAATTAGCGAAACGGATCCTTACTTCGGCTGATCAAAATCTCCGCCGCTCGTCTGGGATTCGTATACTTCCCGATAGATCGCGTTATTTGCAAGCAATTCCTCGTGGGTGCCGAAACCATCCACACGCCCTTCTTCCATAACAATGATGCGGTCGGCATCCTGCACGGAAGTCACACGCTGCGCGATGATCAGTTTGGTCGTGCCCGGTATCTCCTCGCGGAACGCCTTGCGGATCTTTGCATCCGTTGCCGTATCCACCGCCGATGTGGAATCGTCCAGGATCAGAATCTTGGGCTTTTTCATCAGCGCCCGTGCGATACAAAGCCTCTGCTTCTGTCCGCCGGATACATTGGTTCCTCCCTGCTCGATACGCGTATTGTATTTTTCCGGCATCTTCTCGATAAATTCATCCGCACACGCCATCCGGCAGGCCCGGATACACTCTTCTTCCGTGGCATCCGGCTTACCCCAGCGCAGGTTATCGATCACCGTTCCGGAAAAGATCACGTTCTTCTGCAGCACGACGGCCACTTCATCACGCAGGGTTTCCAGATCGTATTCCCGCACATCCCTGCCGCCTACTTTCACACTGCCGTCCGTCACATCATACAGACGGCTGATCAGATTCACCAGACTGGTCTTGGCACTGCCCGTACCACCGATGATACCAATGGTCTCACCGCTGTTGATATGCAGGGAGATATCCTTGAGCACCGGCACACCATTCCCTTTCTGATAGGAAAAGTCCACCTTTTCAAAATCGATCGATCCGTCCTTTACGGTCTTCACCGCATTGTCCGGATTGGTGATATCGGATTCTTCGTCCAGAACCGCCACGACACGCTCCGCGCTGGCGCTGGACAGCGACACCATAACAAAGATCATAGACAGCATCATCAGGCTCATCAGGATATTCATGCA
Source organism: Lachnospiraceae bacterium (assembly GCA_017508825.1). GTDB lineage: Bacteria > Bacillota > Clostridia > Lachnospirales > Lachnospiraceae > NK4A136. Next base: position 10,800 of record JAFWRC010000276.1, on the reverse strand, counting down.
ATACGCCAGCAGACTCATCAGCTGCCCGGTCTCCAGACTGCCGGAATGGATCAGATGCGCGCCGAGCCAGCTGATCAGCAGAATGCAGGCATACACCGTAAACTGCATCAGCGGCGCATTGATGATGACCATGTTTTCCGCCTTGATAAACATGCGATAGATGTTTTCCACCGCTGTTTTAAACTTGCCCTGCTCATGCTCTTCACGCACATATGCCTTGACCACGCGGATCGCACTCACATTTTCCTGCACGGAAGCATTCAGTTCATCATAACGCTTAAATACCTCCGAGAAGTAACGCATGGCAAAACGGGCGATCAGGATCAGGCACAGCGCCAGAAAGATCACCGCGACCAGATAAACACTTGCCACGGTCGGGGAGATCAGAAATGCCGCAATCATGGCAAAAATCATGGAAAACGGTGCACGAAAGCACATCCGCAGGATCATCTGATAGGCATTCTGCAGATTGGTCACATCCGTGGTCAGACGGGTAACCAGCCCCGCCGTGGAAAATTTATCGATATTTGCAAAGGAAAAGGTCTGGATATGATCGAACATAGCCTTGCGCAGATTCTTGGCAAATCCGGTGGATGCTTTTGCCGCAAACACGCCGCCCAGAATACCGGAAGCCAGGCCGCACAGGGCCAGCACCAGCATCAGAAGTCCCATCTTAACGATATGGTCCATATCGCCTTTTACGATACCGTCATCCACGATCGATCCCATCAACACCGGGATCGCCACCTCAAAGATGACCTCAAAGATCATACAGATCGGCGTCAGGATCGACGCCGTCTTATATTCCTTTACCTGCGCCAGCAGCTTTTTCAGCATTGTGCGCACCTCCGTTTCTTTTACTAACCGTATAAAAATATGTTACAATTCAGCGGCTGACTTGCCACTGAATTGTAACGGAATGCCGCCATGCAGAATTTGCTACGCAAATGGCGGCATTCCAGCTACTTAACTATCTCGGCTCATAGCCACGCAGCAAGTGCGTGGCTTGAGACTGAACATTAACTAAAAATATACAGTTTATTGTAGCCATTTTGCACTAAAATGTCTAGTAAAAAACTGTCAAACCAATGATCACAAACCTCGAATAATACTTAAGTAATCTTGTCTTTGATCAACTACGGCATAAACCGTAACAAGTTTCCTTTTCTCATCAACTTTATAAAAGACAAGATCTTTTTCCAAAATAAGCACTAAATATCCTTGTCGTTTTAATACATTATACCTTGGAACAGCTCCGATATACGGATCATCCTCCAGACTCATGATAGACTCTTCCAGATAATTCAATTTATCAAGCGCAACTTCGTTGCCAAAATTCTCCGCTATAAAAAGAACTATTTTACGTATCAGAGAATCGGCCGTATCCGTTCTTTCAACTTTATACTTCAAGCCTGATCCTCCTTAAGCATCCTTCGCAGATCCTCGAAGGTATCCTTCATCGGAGCTACCCTTCCATAATTTACATCCTCATCAGCCTCAGCCAAAATCTCTAACAACTCTATTCGGGCTTTCATCCGTTTATACTCTTCGTAACCAAGAGAAACGGTATCTCCCCTTCCATTTACGGTAATGATAACAGCCTCGTTGTTTTCACGGCACTGTCTGGATACCTCATTATAATGATTTCTCAGATCCGCCGACGGGCGAATGGTTTCCTGTATTGCATACATTGAGATCACCTCCTGTTTATAGACATATTTTATCGCAATATGTCTATTAGTTCAACAAACTTTTCATCCGTTGATATGGTCTTGCAGATCCGCTCTTCTCCATGGTAGCATGGCTGTATAAAAGCATTAGGGAGATGGTACATGCGTCTGATCACACAGATCAAAACCAACAGCAAAAACATCCATTGGTCGAAGGATATCTTCGGCGGTATTGTGATCGCGCTGGTCTCCATCCCGATCTCTATGGGCTATGCACAGATCGCAGGACTTCCGCCGGTTTACGGCCTCTATGGTTCCCTGCTGCCGATCCTCCTGTATGGTTTCCTGACCACCTCCCGACAGTTTGTCGTGGGCGTCGATGCCATGCCCGCCGTGATCGTGGGCAGCCTGCTGGCGCAGATGGAGATTGCGGCCGAATCCGAAGAAGCGCTTCTTGTGGTTCCCGTGATCACCCTGCTTGTATCACTTTGGTTCCTCCTTCTCTACCTGTTAAAAGCCGGCCGGATCGTCAAATATATCTCCGTCCCCGTCATGGGCGGTTTTATCTCCGGCGTCGGTCTCACCATCATCCTGATGCAGGTGCCGAAACTCTTCGGCGGAACCCCCGGTACCGGTGAAGTGATCCCGCTGCTCTCCAACACCCTGGATCAGATCCCGCAGCTCCATCCGCTTTCCCTTGCGCTCGGTCTTGGTACCATCCTGATCATCATGGTTTGCAGGAAACTGCTGCCAAAGATCCCTATGACCGTAATCCTTATGATCCTCGGTGCGATTTTGCAGCTTTTCCTGCATTTGGATCAATACGGCGTCAAAACCTTATCACCCGCCACTCCCGGATTGCCGGGTGTCATCCTCCCGGGCTTTGTTATTACTGCAGACCGGGGAATTCACTTTGCACTTTCGGATATTGCAGGATTTTTTGCATTTCTCCCGGATCTGCTGATGCAATCCCTCGGAATCGCCGCCGTCATTATGGCACAGACCCTGCTGGCCTCCGGTAACTATGCCAAAAAATACCAGGATCCTTTGGATAACAACGCCGAACTGCTTGCCTACAGTGTAATGAATTTTGCAAGTGCCTTCACCGGCGCCTGCCCCATCAACGGCAGTGTCTCCCGCAGCGGGATCGCTGATTCCCAGGGGGTGCGTTCCCAGATCATGTCCGTCTCCGCATCCATCACGATGCTGCTGGTGCTCCTCTTCGGTACACCGCTTTTAAAGTATCTGCCGGTACCGGTTCTGACCGGTATCGTGATCACAGCCCTGCTTGGTATCTTAGAGACCAAAATGGCGCGCAAACTCTGGAAGATCAGCCGCAACGAATGGCTCGTCTTTCTCATTGCTTTCTTCGGCGTATTGTTCTTCGGTACCCTCTACGGTGTGATCATCGGCGTGATCCTTTCCTTCGGTGAGATCGCGATCCGTTCCGTCACACCGCCGACCGCCTTTGTCGGGCGCATCCCCGGGCATGGCAATTTTTACTCCTTAAAGCGCAACACCGCTGCCCGTCCCGTCAAAAACACCGTGATCTACCGCTTCAGCGGCAATCTCTTCTTTGCCAATATCGACCTGTTCTGTGATGAGATCGAAAGCGCCATCCGGGAAGATACGCATCAGATCGTAGTGGATGCCCGCGGGATCGGAAATATCGATGTGACTGCCGCCGAACGCCTGGTACAGTTTTATCAGAGTCTGCGGGAGCGTGGTATCCTCTTCTACCTGACCGAACACGACGGCAGCTTAAATGACCAGCTGCGTACTCTGGGCGGCAGCCTGCTCATCGAAGAAGGCGCCATCCGCCGCACCATCACGCTGGCCCTGCGCGACGCAGGTCTGGAGAAGCCCTACGAACTCGAAGACGGCGAATCCAGTCCCTCACTGTTTCAGACCGCGGGCATCCGTCTGGCGGATGACAATACAGGGATCGAAGCCGAGGAACGCCTGTCGGAATTTGAATGGGTATTCGGTGACGAAGCGGAAGAAAAAATGGAACTGCTGGCGCGCACCGTGGCCGAAGAGCTGGCCGATGCCGGGAACAGCGGAAACGAACTGGAAGCGCAGATCCTGGATGAGGACGGGATCCGTACCTCCTGGGGAATGCTCGGCCGATTTGATGAAAACGAATTCTGGGATCTGCTGGAGCTGCATCTGGAGGAACTGGTATCCGATGGGCGGATCACCGCTGATATGGCAGAGCGCATCGAACGGCATATCGAGCGCCGCAGATCCTTCGGGCAGAAAAAACTGCAGGAACTGAATCCGCATGCGCTCCGGCTTTTGAACAAACATGAAAAAGTGATCCGTAACTACATCAAACAAAAGCATCCTAAGGAATACGAAGCCTATCTGCAACGGCACAGGCAAAAGCAGGTAAAGTGATCTTCACTTTACCTGCTCCTGTTATACTTTCGATCATATCCTTCTTCTGTCTTTATTTCCGCTCCTACGGCTGATAGTTCTGATACTGCGGTGCCGGGATCTCTTCCTCCTCCAGGTGATACGACATACCATACCGCCCTACGGAAACATAAAACAGAGGCACTGCTATCGCCTGGAATAGGATCGTACTATATGAAATAACAGAACTCAAAACACTCAATGCCCCCAAATAATCCGCTCCCCGCCTTCTCGCTACCAGTGGTGTCCAAATCATAGAAAACAGATTGCTGCCCAGCCCATAACAGATAAGCAGCGCGATAAAGATACCGGAAATCAGCCGTCTCCGCTCTCCCCGGTATTTCAGCACGATACCCAGAAATGTCGCGTAGATCAACAGCTCCAGAATGCTCCCAATCCCGACCGGCGGGATGATCCTGCCTGACAAATTGGTAAAATGCCCTCCCATCAGCGGTTCCGCTGCAGAGGGAAATGCGATCCATCCCCAGGTGATGATCATGACCAGCGCCTTCAGAACTACTGCAACATATAAGGGAGTAAGATAACTGTTTTTACTCATAGTTTCCTCCTAACCATTTTTTCATTGCTATTTTATATTTTTTCCTCTGCAAATGCAATACGGACCGCCGGCATTCGTTCCCATACTATTCCGGGTCACAGATTTGCTTGCATTTTCCCCCTATCTTTCGTAGAATAAACTTGTATAATACGGATAGGATGTCATATACACTGAGGATCTGTGAGATGTCAGAGTACTTTATCTATTATGCATCTATAAATATGGTCAGCGCCGTCATCTTCGGGATCATGCTCACACGTGACCGCCTGAGTGTCGACCGCCAGGAGAAGCAGCTGAAATACGACCGCGCTCTGGCTTCTTTTATGCTGTATTTTATCTCCGATGCCATCTGGTCCGGTGTAGATTCCGGTGTTTTTCCCAGAAATCCCTATACCGTACTCGCTACGGATTTTTCCAATTTTGTACTCATGACCGCCATTACTTATAACTGGCTCCGCTATGTGATGGCCTTTGAACAGATCCCGAACCGAAATGACAAAAAGGTAGAAGCCGCTCTGATCCTTCCTTTTGCTGTATCCATCGTGGCTTTGGTGGCCACCTATCTGGTTTCGCCCGGGCTGCTCATCGATGAGAACATGAAGACCACAGGCATGTTTGACGTCTTTCTTGTCGTGGTTCCTTATCTCTATCTCATCGTGATGATCATCTATGCCGTCCGAAAGAGCCGGCAGGAAGACAGTCTTCTTGAGAAAAAACGCCATCTGTATGTCGGCTTCATTCCGGTCATCACCGTGATCGGCGGTCTGCTGCAGATGATCCTGATGCCGGCGCTTCCGATCTTCTGCTTTGCCAGCACCCTCCTGATGCTCGCCTTTTTTATCCAGTCCATCGAGGCCCAGGTCTCTACGGATCCACTGACCAAACTGAACAACCGCGGACAGCTGGTGCGCTATGCATCCCAGGAGAGCAATCTGTGGATGGAAGGTCACCGTACATTTATCATTATGATGGATATCAACGATTTCAAAAAGATCAATGATACCTATGGACATGCGGAAGGCGACAAGGCTCTGGTCATTCTTTCCCGCACGCTTACCAATGTGATCCGGAAATGCAGCTATCCCATCTTTTTAGGACGCTATGGCGGAGATGAATTCATCCTGATCGTTCATCCCGCAAACGAAGAGGATCTGAACGAACTGCTCACCAGGATACGCACAAAAGTCCGCGAGCAATGCCTGGATCAGAATAAACCCTATATTCTTTCCGTAGGTATCGGCTATGACGAAGTGCAGAAAGCGGAACCGGATGCTTTTGCCAGATCCCTCAAACGGGCCGACGAAAAGATGTACCAAGATAAAGAACGCGTAAAACAGCGTGAAACCGCAGAAGCAAACCACTAAAAAACCACGGGGACGGACCTCGTGGTTTTTTCATTGATCTATACCAAACTCAGGCTATACGGCTGTTTTCTCGGATTCCCCTTGCCATCCAAAATCCAGATGACCACTGCGTGACAGCCGATCCGGGCATTTTCATAGATCTGAATGGTATTGACTTTTACCTTTCTGCTTGTTCCATCGGCAAAAGAAACCATCGCATAATAACTGGAGCCCCTGGAGCCTGACCTTTTTTCTTTTTCCATAACAATACAATCCACCACCAGATACTGCCGCTTCGGAATCCGGAAGAGCGGTTCCAATCCATCTTTCAAAAGACAGTCACAGGTCACCATCAAAAAAATTAATTCTATAGCAACGAAGATGACTCTCATTGCCCCGCACCCATTTTCCAGCATATCTGCCAAGTCAAGTCCGACCGCTACTACAAAGATAATGAATATACACACCATCGTGACTGCAAGTATTTTTGCATACCCCATCAGCTGTTTCTCGATCTCCATATGTTCCGAATCATTTGCCGGTCTCAATTGTACCTGCCCCGCATAAGCATTCATAAGCAACTCTTCCTTTCCGGATTTATAACATCCCTATAATTCCGATACGAAGATGGAATGCTTTTTTTATGGAGACGCGCTATTTTATTCTTCTTTCTCTTCCGCAGGCTGATAGATAACAGCGGAGTTCACCATCATCATGACTGCATCCGTGATTTCCGTTGTCTGTATCTCATTCTCCTGATCCGTGATCTCCTCTGCCTGTTCCTCATTCTCCGGATCCGTGATCTCCTCTGTCTGTTCCTCATTCTCCGGATCCGTATACTGCCGGATCCTTAATTCGGCATTTCCGTCCAGGATGCGGTAGTCCGTAAGCAGACGATCATCCTCGGTTATATAGGTAAACGAAAGGTACAGATATCCGTTTGCTTCCGTGGTCCCTTCCGCAAAAATACCGTCCGGATGCGCTTCCAGATTACGATCCTTCCATCGTTCCACATATCCTTCTATGTCAGGATCACTGCTCCTGCCAAAAGAAACTAAAACATAACCATTCTCGCCGGACGGATCGCTGCCCGAAGTGAGCCAGGTAACCGTTTTTCCGTTTTCTTCTGTCTGATCCGGACTGATCCAGTCCGCCGGAATATCAATACAAAACGCTTCATTATTCTCATCATGAAGATGAAGCACTCCGGGTGCCGGTCCCGATGCATTGCCGTTATTATCCGTACTATTCTCATTTGGGGCAATCTCTTCTATAAGCTCCCCAATATTATTTACCAGCTCATTGTCCGAGACGCCGCATCCGGCCACCGCGCAAACGGATAACACCGTTCCCGTGATCAGCGCAAACACTTTTCTTTTCATAGTTTTCTCTCCCTCAAAACAAAACTTTATTTATCTCTTTATCATCAACAGAACCTTCCCGAACAAAAACACAAGCGCTGCAGAAAGCACTGTTACGATCGCAACATACAAAAGAACGCTCAGCACCGCAATATCCCCAATCCGAAACACCCCGCAATCCTTCAGGAGCTCGATCACCATCGGGTGGATCAGGTAGATCCCCAGCGTCAGCCCCGCCACATTTTGGACCAGGGGACGGTTCTCCGGCTCATTTTGGACCGGGGGACGGTCCTTGACAGCTTTCCCCGCTTTGCCACTCTGGTCTTTTGGGTTTATAAAAAGAACGTATATGGTGCTGCTGGTCAGCAGATTGGTGAAACTCAGCGGCGACGAATAACCGTCAAAGAACACGCCGTCCGCACGGCTGCGAAGCACGCCGAATACACATCCGAAAACCAGCGCCACAACTCCCGCGATCACCAAAGCGGTCCTCTTTCCGTTTGTCTGATCCTCTTTCCATTGATACAGAAAATGCCCGAGAATGAAATATCCCAGATATCCCAGAAAGTACTCCGTTTCGAACTGCCCGAGAAAATCCATCAGCAGATACTTAAAGGGAAACTCAAAATAAAAGAGCGTCGGGAACAGGAGCGCCAATACCGCAAAGGGCACCAGATATAACAGACACACTTCCTTCTTCTGTACCCCCTGCCGGATCAGAGGCACCAGGAGTGACAGAAACGCGATCATCGGCAGATACCAGAGATGATAGAAACCGCGCCCACCGATCAGATCCAGCACCAGCTGTTTTATACCGCTGCCGGATACTCCCTGCCCTGCCCGCAGCAGATCAAAGAACAGGTAGATCCCCTTCCATAAAAAATACAGGCCCAGAAAATACAAAAAACGCTTTACCACCACATCCCGGACAGATGATTCCTTCCCCGGACGCAGCGCCAGCGCGCCGCTCATCATCACAAAGATGCTCACACCGGAGAATGCCAGGATATTACAGCACTGGCAAAACGCAAACGCAACACTGTCCACCGCTGATGCGCTGATCCCCTGGGCCGACACATGTACCAGCACCACCAGAATGCAGGCAAAGATTCTCAGATTATCAAATGATCTTACTCTCATAAAGGGTATTGTAGCAAAATAACACGCATCTGAAAAGTCCCTTGCCATATCCCCGAAATCTATATTATACTGTAGCAGAGAATCATTATTATAAGGGAGCATCCTATGAATGAAATGAAATTTGCCGTATTGATCGACGGCGATAACGTCGCACCGAAATACTTAAAAGCCATCCTGGACGAGGTGGCGGATAACGGCGTGGCAACCTATAAACGAGTTTATACCGACTGGACCAGTCTGGCCAGACAGGGCTGGAAAAAAGTGATGCTGGAGCACTCCGTCATGCCGGTGCAGCAGTACAGTTATACCACCGGCAAGAACGCCACCGATTCCGCTATGATCATCGATGCCATGGACATCCTCTACACCGGCAACGTGGACGGTTTTTATCTGTGCACCAGTGACAGCGATTTTACCCGTCTGGCAGCCAGACTGCGTGAAGCCGGCAAATTCGTGGTCGGTGTCGGCGAAGCCAAGACGCCTTCCGCTTTCCGTAGCGCCTGCAATTCCTTTAAACTGCTGGAGGTCATCTCCGGAAGCGACGATACTTCCGATGATGAACCGACACAGAAGAATACCGGAAAGAACAAGAAAAAAGAATATGCCCTGACGCCGATCAAGGAGATCAAGAGTTCCATCTACAAGATCATCGATGAAAACTCGAACCGCGGCAAGGATACCTATATCGGTGAGATCGGTTCCCGCCTGATGAACAAGTACCCCGATTTCGATGTGCGTAACTACGGCTGTACCAAGCTGTCCACCTTCTTAGAAGACAAGATGCCCAATCTGGTCCTGCAGCACAAGAACAGCTCCACGGTCATCAGCATCCAGAATGCCGATATCGATAAAAAAGATGTGGAAAACGAGATCATCGCAATCCTGATCCGCCACGGCAACGTCTGCAACAATATGGCCGTGATCAACGAAGAACTGAAACAATGGAATGCAAACTTCTCCTCCAAGAAATTCGGCTACAGCAAGTTTTCCTCGTTCCTGCAGAGCTTCGATACTTCCTCCTTTGAGATCGATGCCGACCAGAACAGCGTGATGCTGAAGGATCATTTTGTAAATCCGTAAAACAAATCATCCCGGAGAGTTGATCTCCGGGATTTTGTTATCTCCTGCCACACAGTTCCCAAAACGCCACGGCACTGGCGGCCGCCACATTCAGCGAATCCACGCCATGCTGCATGGGGATCTTCGCCGTATAGTCACAACGGGCGATTGTCTCCTCCCTCAGGCCGAAGTTTTCATTTCCCAGCAAGATTGCCAGTTTCTCCGCCTGTTGCAGATGCTCATCCGCGATACTGACGGATCGGTCCGTCAAAGCCATGGCAACTGTCGTATAACCCAGTTCTTTCAATAATTCCACATTTACCGCATATTCTTCGGGCTTGCGTTTGGAATCTTCCGCCGGATTTTCGGTCTTTTTTTTCGGTAAAAATCCCCACGGAATCTGAAACACGGTTCCCATACTCACTCTGGCCGCCCGCCGGTACAGCGGATCACTGCAATCCTGCGTCATCAATATCGCTTCCACGCCCAGCGCTGCCGCCGAGCGGAAGATCGCTCCTACATTCGTCGGATTGGTCACACCTTCCAGCACCGCGATCCTTTTTTTACCCTCACACACTGTCTCTACGGCAGGCAGTTCTTTCCGCCGCATGGCACACAGGGCTCCACCGGTCAGTTTATATCCGGCCAACTGCGACAATACATTCGCTTCCGCCACATACACGGGCACCTCCCCGATCCTCGAAAAGACATTTCCTTCCGTTTCTTCCAATACACCCGGTTCCACCAGCAGCGACATCGGTTCATACCCTGCATCCAGGGCTCTTCCGATCACCCGCAGGCTCTCCGCGATAAAGATCCCGAGATCCGGCTCATAATAGTGGAGCAGCTGCGTTTCCGAGCTGCTGGCATAGATGGATAATTCCGGTAATGTTAAATCTGTTACCTCTATTCTGTTCATAGATCGCCCTTTCCCGTACCTTGTTCTTTTCAACTCTACCCCCGCCCCTATACTTCGTCAAGCACAAATTCTGGTTTGTCGGGGAATCACGCCCGGCGCAGCGGGGGTATCGATGCGTCTGTGGTCATCACAACCGTTTGTGGTGCAGATTACGTGGCTTAAGTATTTCTAAAAAGCTGCCCTTAATGTAATCATTACTTCCGCAACCGGTCGCAACGCGGCATCCGTGCCACGATGCTCCCTTGCCCGGCCATCCGGGCCGTGCATTGCTATTGTTTTGAAGCAGCTTTAAGAAATACTAAAGCCACTCCATAAAGCACCCCAAACGGTT
>JAFWRC010000275.1 GCA_017508825.1 Lachnospiraceae bacterium | reverse complement strand
TTTCAGATTGCCCTTGATCGCATCCACATATTCTTTGCGAAGCACTTTCTGCTCCATTTTTTCGACTGCCGTCAGCTCCCTCGCCTGCGATAAATGATACAATTCATTGATACGCGCGATGCGCTCGTCCATCGTCATCGTTTTTACCCCTCAACATAATCTTTCAGATAGAAATTTTCATCCTTATGTGCCAAAAACAGCGTTCCCACATCCCGTCCGTCCATGACACGGTGGATGATCCGCACATCCTTTGCGTTTGCGATGATCATATCCGCGCCGGACCGGGTTGCGATCTCCGCCGCGCGCAGCTTAGTGTCCATACCGCCGGTCCCTACATCGGATCCGGTAGTGCCTTTCCCCATCGCCAGGATCTCCGGTGTCAGCACCGGTACGATCGGCAGAAATTTCGCCTCGGGATTCTTTCTCGGATCGTCCGTATACAGCCCGTCAATGTCGGAAAGCAGGATCAGCAGATCCGCCCCCACCAGTGCTGCCACGATAGCAGACAGGGTATCATTATCACCGAACTCGATCTCATAGGTGGAGATCGTATCATTTTCATTCACAACCGGGATCACACCCAGTTTCAGCAGTTCCATAAAGGTGTTGTGCGCATTGAAGCGGTTTAAATCCGCTGCGATCGTATCCTTGGTCATCAGGATCTGTGCCGCCACCTGACCGTATTCCGAAAAGATCTTTTCATAGGTCATCATCAGTCTGGCCTGTCCGATCGCCGCGCATGCCTGTTTTACAGACACCTTATCCCGTTCTTCCTCTGCGATGTGTACCACCTTGCGGCCTGCCGCGATGGCGCCGGAGGATACCAGGATCACATCCTTACCCTGATTACGCAGGTTGCAGAGCTCCCGCACCAGCGTATCAATCTTTACAAAATCAAAATCGCCTGTTTCTTTATGCCGCAGTGAGGAAGAACCGATCTTCACAACAATGCGCTTTTTATTCCTGATCAACTCTCTAAACTGATCCATGTTCTGTCTACTTCCAATCTGATTCAAATCTGTCGTTCTTAAGCAAGTTCTGCCAGCTCATACAAAAGCTGTTCGGTTTTTTCCCAGCCGAGGCATGGATCGGTGATGGATTTGCCGTATACGCCTTCCCCGATCTTCTGCGCGCCGTCTTCGATATAGCTTTCGATCATCAGACCTTTTACCAGGCTGCGGATCTCCGGATTTACATGACGGCTGTGCATTACGTCGCGGCTGATGCGGATCTGCTCCATAAACTTCTTGCCGGAGTTGGAATGGTTGCAGTCAATGATCGCTGCCGGATTGACAAGATCCGGATGCTCTTCATAAGCATCTAACAAGCGTCTTAAGTCCTCATAGTGATAGTTCGCAATGCTCTGTCCGAACTGGTTCACATAGCCGCGCAGGATCGCGTGTGCATACGGATTACCGGTGGTCTTTACTTCCCATCCGCGGTAAACGAATTTCTGCGGGTTCTGTGCCGCGATGATGGAATTCATCATGACCGAGATATCACCGCTGGTGGGATTTTTCATACCTGCCGGGATCCCGATACCGCTGGCTACGATGCGGTGCTGCTGGTCCTCTACGGAACGCGCGCCTACTGCCACATAGGACAGAAGGTCAGACAGATAACTGTGATTTTCCGGGTAAAGCATTTCCTCCGCACAGGTAAAACCTGTCTCACGGACAACACGTGCATGCATCTCTCGGATGGCAATGATGCCGGCCAGCATATCTTCCTTCCCTTCCGGATCCGGCTGGTGCAGCATCCCCTTATAGCCGAGGCCTGTGGTACGCGGCTTGTTGGTATACACTCTCGGGATGATAAAGATCTTATCCTTGATCTTCTGGTATACCTTTGCCAGACGGTTCATATAATCCAGTACCGCATCCTCATTGTCCGCGGAACAGGGCCCTATGATGAGCAGGAATTTATTACTCTTTCCGCTGAAGATATCTGCGATCTCCGCATCCCTTTTCTCCTTGATCGGCGCTACGGAAGGATCCAGCGGAAACTGCTGCTTCAACGCCTGCGGCGTGGGCAGTTCCCGGATCAGCTGCATACACTTTTCCATCGATGTTACTCCTTAATACCATTCAAAATGATTTTTATTAAAATTCAACTATGTATTATAGCATATCTTGAGCATTTTGCATATAACTTTACATAAAAACTGTTATACCTGCTTTCTCTATGCATAGGTCCGCAGCACTTTTTCAGCAGTTCTTATCCCGTCCATCGCTGCCGAAGTGATGCCGCCGGCATATCCGGCGCCTTCCCCGCAGGGATAAAGTCCGGCCAGGCTGCTTTGACCATTCTCATCCCGCAGGATGCGGATCGGCGAAGATGTCCGGCTTTCTACGCCGGCCAGCAGCGCGCTGCCGTCATCAAAGCCTTCGATCATCCGGCCGAATGCCGGAAATGCTTCGATCACGTCATCTTCCAGTGCTTTCGGCAAAATCCCCGCCAGAGAAGCATATGTCCACATTCCGCAGATCTGCGGATCGATCCCTTCCCGGAATCCTTCCATTCTCCGTTCCCGGAAATCCGCCAGGCACTGTACCGGGATCTGCCCCTTACCGGCCAGATATGCCTGCGTTTCCATCCGCTCCTGAAAATGCATGCCGTCAAACAGACCGTACCCGAAGATGCTCTGATCCACAGTGACCACGATGGCGGAATTGGCATTCTTTGAACCGCGGTCCCGGTAGCTCATACCGTTCACCGCCAGCCGTCCTGCTTCGCTGGACGCATTTACCACGTAACCGCCCGGACACATACAAAACGAATACACGCCTCGTCCGGAGAATACTCTGGTCGTCAGCTTATAATCCGCGGCCGGCAATCCCTTCATCTCAAAGCCTTCCCCGTATTGTGACAGATCGATCCGGCTCTGCAGATGCTGCACACGGTACCCAACGGCAAACGCTTTGGATTCCATGACGACCCCTGCTTCATGCAGATTCCGGAACGTATCCCGGGCACTGTGCCCGGTGCACAGGATCATCTGTTTCGTCTCCCACGCCTCCGTGCTGCCGTCTTTTCTTTTGATCTCTGCCCCGCAGACTTTTCCGTCTTTGCTGACCGGTCTGACAAAAGTCGTCTCAAAGTAATATTCCGCGCCCATCCGTTCCATGGCAGTCCGCAGATTCTTTACCACTTCCTTCAGCACATCCGTCCCGATATGCGGTTTGTTCACATACAGGATATCCGCCGGCGCGCCATACTCGGCAAACAGACGCAGCACCAATGTGTGCAGTCCCGTTTTATCCGATACCTGCGTATTCAGCTTTCCGTCCGAAAAGGTCCCGGCGCCGCCCTCCCCGAACTGCACGTTCGTATCCGGATCAAGCACGCCGCCGTTCCAGAATGTTTCAACGCTCTTCGTTCTCTCATCCACGCTCTTTCCGCGTTCCAGGATCCTCGGCCGCAATCCCGCCTTCGCCAGCACATACGCGCAGAACAGTCCGGCCGGCCCGCTTCCGACTACGATCGGACGCTCACTGTCACTTTCCGTACTGACGGAAACCTTCGGTAATTCATATTCTTTCGGCTGATACTCGCGGATCTCCGATACCCCTTTACTGTTCTTTCGGAGCAGCTTCTGCGCCATTTTCGGATCCTGAAGATCAAAGGCAACCGTATAGGTATACTTCAGTTCCGGTTTCTTCCGCGCATCCAGCGATTTTCGGATAATACGCAGATCTGAAATATCCGCCTCACTGACACGCAGACGTTTCGCCACCTGCTTTGCCAGCTGCGACATTTCATTCTTGATCGGTGGTACTATATTTATCCTGTCTGTCTGATACATATACTTTTTCCTTTTTTCAACTTCCGGTTGTTCATCCTAAGGAGGGGCCCGCTTGCGGGAGGATGCCTTAGGATATTCGCGAGGGGGGACCCACGAATGTGGGGGGAGCCCTTGCGATGTAGTGGTTGTCGATACATTCTTGCCTTCCCCTTGAGGGAAAGGTGGCCGAAGGCCGAATGAGGCGGAAAACATGGCTTCGCGATTATATATCGGTTAATCAAGGTACACCTCATCAGTCAGCTTCGCTGACAGCTTCCCCTCAAGGGGAAGCAAAGAGATTGTTGCTCGACAAGTCGTATCACAAACGCCCTTACAAACCGAAATCTACCCAATTATCCCGCTTACCGCAGCAAAAGCGCAGGCAAGCGCAAAATGCAGGTTGTAGCCGCCGCATGCCCCGGTGACGTCGAGCATCTCACCCGTAATATAAATGCCCGGAATCTTTAGGGATTCCATGGTGCCGGAAACCTCCGAAAGCGGTATGCCGCCGACGGATACCTGCGCCTGCCGGTAATCCCCGAGAGCCGTCGGCGTAAAGCGGCAATGCTTCATTTCGGACACCAGACGGTTTAACTGCTTCAGGGAAACGGCTTCCACACATTTGTCCGCCTTGATGCCGGATCGTTTCAGCAAATATAACGTCAGCTTTCTCTGCAGCCATCCCGCGAAGAACTGCTCCAGCGAACGTTCCCGCATCGCATCGTATCGCTTATAAAGGATCTCTGACAGGGAAGCTTCTTCCAGATAAGGCAGAAAATCAACCTCAAAGACCGCATCCTTCAGGTCATCTAGATAACGCGTCAATTGGAATACAGGGATGCCGGAGATACCGTCCTTGTTTAACTGCAGTTCTCCTTCATCGGAAGCAATGAGTTTCTCACGACAGAATAACGAAATCTTTGCCTGTACGCGCACGCCGGCGATTGCTTTCATATCTTCCGCGCACGTAACGGGAACCAGGGCCGGATGTCCTTTTCTTACCGTATGATGCATCTCTTTGGTAATAAGATATCCGTTCTGCTCCCGTTCTTTATAGACACCGGCCAGCCCGCCGCAGCAGAGCAGCACGGCAGCAAAACCGTCTTCCGACTGTCGTGCTCCGTCCGGCTGCCGGTATAAAATACGAAAATTTCCCTTGTTGCCGCGGATCTGTTCCACATAGGTTTCCGTCCGGACTTCTATGCCGAGTTCCTCGATCCTAAACCGCAGACAGTCCAGCGCAGTCGCCGCCTGATTGGTCATCGGATACAGACCGCCTTTTATCTCCCGCACTTCCATTCCGAGACGGTTCCAAAATGCAAGCTCCGTCTCCGAAGTACAATACGCAAGGATCTCAGCAAGTTTCTCCGGATATTCGGTACGGTAAAAAGACGTCCCCATGACGGTATTTGAGATATTGCATCGCCCGTTACCGGTCAGCAGCAGTTTTTTTCCGATCCGCTCCTGCCGTTCCAATAAAACGACCTGCTTTCCTGCCTGCGCAAGGAGGATTGCTGCCGCCATGCCGGACATGCCGCCGCCGATCACGGCGATCCCGGCGCTCATCGGATCAGCCGGAGCATCCGGCCGAAGCGTTCCAGATACTGCCCCAGCGGGATGCCGTAAAACGTATATTCCGAGATGGTCCCGGTCTTACAGCCGGCAATAAAATACACCAGAAAACTGATGGGGAATATGATCACAACTGCCAAAAACGGCGGCATAAAATAACCGAACAAAATACTGAGCAGTAATGCAACGGCCCCGGAGATCAGTCCGCATAGCAGCGGCCAGATCACCTGACTCTTCAGATCCGGCCGCAGACGGATCTTGCGGTTCAACACGGTCAGATTTAAGAACATCACGATCACGGAGCAGACAATCGTTGCTGCAAACACCGCATAGATCCCGAAACGGCCCGAAGGCAGCAGAAACCATAAAACAGCCGCGCCTCCAAGCAAGCCGGCCAGGGAGTGTAACGCCACCTTATTTTTTTTCTGCATAAACAGCAGATCAAGCGAAGTGTCCAGCGCATATACCATAAACAGGACGGTTATGCTCTCACACCGCAGCATACGCACAGCCATAATGGAATCTACGCCAAAACAGCCCTTGCAGATCGTGTCTGCCGCTGCGAACGTAAAACATGAGAAAAAGAAAGTGATCAACATGGAAAAATCCGTCAGGCTCTGGCATTTGATTCGTACCTCATGCGCATCGCCGCGCAGCATGGAGAGCGTGATCTGTCTTGCATCTCCGAGATGCATCAAAAAGGCCGATAATAACGGCAGCGTCGCCATGGTCCGGCACACGCCCTGCAGGATCCCCCACTGATAAGACTGTACGATCTCCGCCTCCACACGAAAA
The DNA here is from genome assembly GCA_017508825.1 of Lachnospiraceae bacterium. GTDB lineage: Bacteria > Bacillota > Clostridia > Lachnospirales > Lachnospiraceae > NK4A136. Next base: position 14,090 of record JAFWRC010000275.1, on the reverse strand, counting down.
TGATGCATCGCCAGTATCTGCGCCAGGAAGAAGATGCCGTACAATCCGGTATATGCCAGAGACGCCGCGGCCGCATGGGTCACCAGGATGCCGTTACTGTTTTCACGTCTGCGGTTCTGGTCACGATCCACCTGTCTTTGCAAAAATTTCAGATGCTTAAAATAGATGGCTGCCATTGCGATCAGTCCGATCAATGCTCCGATCAGAAAACCGATCGCCACGCCGGCTGCGCCGTATACATATTTGACCTCTTCATTCCGAAACAGCTTGGATACATTCGTGCCGTCGCCCTGAAAAACGCCTGCAAATATCATAACAAATAAAAACGTCGATCCCTGCCGGAGCAGAAATACAAGACTGGTTGCGGAGTATTCACTTTCTCCGTCCAGAAAACCACGCAGCAGTAATGTCAGTCCGTCAATGATAAATACCGGTAAAAGCCACATAAACGGCAGGGTATTTGTTTTTCCGAGCAGCAGATACTCCGCTGTCACCTCGGAAAGCTGCCACCAGAGCAGTGCCATCACAAGAAGATAGAAAAAAGATGTGATCACAGCTGCATTAAAGATTCTTTTCGCATTACGGTAAAACCCGCTCTCAAAACGCTTGCCGAACTGTTCCCGCACAGCAGCGGAAATCCCGCCCGGAAAAAACAGCAGCAAAAAAACCAGAAACTCATAAGCCGCAAAAAAATATCCGCTGCCCTGAATTCCGGTACGCCGTACTACCACACATCTTGTAAGAAATGTAAAACATACCCCAAGCAAAACGGACAGCTGGGATGCATTTTCACTGTCAAAACGCGGGAGAGCGATCGCACGTTTCTTTTTTGTGCCCTTACTTTCGCTCATAACCTGCCTCCTTTAAGATCTCTTCCTGCAATGTCTCCATACGCTCCCGTTCGGCATCCTCCATATGATCGTAGCCAAGCAGATGCAGCGCGGAGTGCGCTACCAGAAAGGCAAATTCCCTTACCACGCCATGCCCGTATTCTTCGGCCTGCGCATATACCTTCTCGGCGCAGATCATGATCTCACCGAGCATCAGTTCCCCGGTCTCAGGATCAAACAGATCCGCATCATCCTCAGTGATCCCGGAAAAATCCCCTTCCTTCCCCGGTTCGTAATACAGATTCGGAAAGGATAATACATCCGTCACCTTATCGATCTGTCTGGTCTGCGCGTTGGTTTCGCGGATTTCTTCCGGTGTCACGATATACAAAGCTGCCTGTACGTCAAAAGGACATGCATAACGCTGAAGAACATGCATCAAAACTTCCGTGGCGATCTTCTCATAATCCTGCAAAAAATCGATATCGCATTCGGTATACAGATTCAGTTTCATACGCGGTTCTGCCTTTCCTTCTTTCTGTTTGCATTCTCATAGTTGTCATAAGCCTGTACGATCCGCATGACCAGAGGATGACGCACCACGTCCTTGCTGGTCAGTGTGCAGAAGGAGATCCCCTCCACTTTTTTCAGCACGCGTAATGCTTCCTCCAGACCGGATTTCGTTCCAGCCGACAGGTCCTTCTGTGTCAGATCTCCGGTGATCACGACTTTGGAGCCGAAACCGATACGCGTCAGAAACATCTTCATCTGCGCCGGTGTCGTATTCTGTGCTTCATCCAGGATGATGAAGGAATTATCCAGAGTACGTCCGCGCATATAGGCTAATGGCGCAACCTCGATCAGGCCTTTTTCCATATTTTTCTGAAACGCTTCCCCGCCCATGATCTGATACAAAGCATCATACAGCGGTCGCAGATACGGATCCACTTTGCTCTGCAGATCGCCTGGCAGAAAGCCGAGCTTTTCTCCCGCTTCGATCGCAGGTCTTGTCAGAATGATACGGCCCACTTCTTCCTGCTTGAATGCGGTGATGGCCATGGCCATCGCAAGATACGTCTTACCGGTTCCGGCCGGTCCTGTCCCGAATACGACCATATCTCTTCGGATCGCATCTACATAATCCTTCTGGCCTGCGGTCTTTGGCTTGATCGGTTTGCCCATGATCGTGCGGCAGATCGTATCATGATCCAGCTCCAGAAGCATATCCGACTGATCCTCTTTTGCCAGTTCCAGACCGTATTCCACTTTGTGCGCTTCCAGGCTTTTTTCATTTCTGGCGATCTCCGTAAGATCCCGGATCAGCCGTATCGCGCGGTTCACATTCTTTTCGTTTCCCTGTACATGCACGGCGCCGTCACGATCCGTGATGTCTACCAGCAGTTCATCTTCCAGTTTTTTCAGGTACCGGTCGCCGGCTCCGAACAAAAGCCGCATTCCTTCCGCATCCAGTTCTATGCTTTTACGGACACTTTCTTCTGCCATTTATCCTTTTACCTCTCCCAATATGATCGGGCGTTTTTCCGGTGCTTCGGCACCGATATGGTAAGCCGCCTCCAGACGCTTTATGCCCTCGTCACCTTTTTGATCATCGTTATAATACACTTCCGCCAGTACATCGCCCGGCTTTACCGCATCGCCCACCTTTTTGTGCAGCATGATGCCGACTTCCGGATCGATGGTATCCGCCTTGGTCTCACGTCCGCCGCCCAAAGCAAGAGACGCCATGCCCACTTCTGCGCATGCGATCCCGCTGACATATCCCGCTTCTTTTGCAGTAAGCGGCTTCACCTTGGCCGCCAGTTTCAGTTTCTTCTCATCCAGCACATAGGACGGATCCCCACCCTGCGCTTCCACGAAGCGGGCCATCTGTGCCAGGGCTTTCCCGGAATGCAGCTGCTCGGAAAGAAGCGCATAGGCACTGTCAAAATCCTTTGCCACACCTGCAAAAATGCACATTCTGGATCCCAGCGTCAGTACCAGTTCGCGGAAATCCGCCGGTCCTTCGCCTTTTAAGGTTTCAATCGCCTCGCGCACTTCGATGGCATTCCCTACCGCATTGCCAAGCGGCTGGTCCATATCCGTGATATAGGCCCACACCTGTTTGCCGGCATGGCGTCCGATCGACACCATGGCTTCCGCCAGCGCATCGGCGCCTTTCCGGTCCTTCATAAATGCGCCGCTGCCGCATTTAACATCCAGCACGATCGCATCGGCTCCGGCAGCCAGTTTCTTGCTCATAATGGAACTGGCGATCAGCGCCATCTGATCCACGGTAGCCGTCACATCGCGCAGGGCGTAGAGTTTTTTATCCGCCGGCGCCAGATCTGCGGTCTGGCCCATGATTGCCATCCCGATGGTATCTACCTGATGAATAAAGCCGTCCATCGTCAGTTCCGTGGAAAATCCCGGAATGCTCTCCAGCTTATCAATGGTGCCGCCGGTATGTCCGAGTCCGCGCCCGCTCATCTTCGCTACTTTCACGCCCACCGAAGACACCAGGGGTGCCAGCGTAAGGCTTGTCTTGTCACCGACGCCGCCGGTCGAATGCTTATCCACCTTGATCCCGCGGATGCCGGACAGATCCAGTGTATCACCGCTGTCACGCATCGCAAGCGTGAGATCTCCGGTCTCCTGTGGGTTCATTCCCTGAAAGCAGATTGCCATGGTCATCGCAGACATCTGATAATCGGGAATATCCCCATGCGTATATCCCTGTATCATAAATTTGATCTCTTCCTTTGTCAGGATCCCGCCGTTCTTCTTTTTTTCCAGCAGATCATACATGCGCATCTTGTCATTCCCTCCTTTTCTGTGCTATACTCGTGAACGCAGTTTTGTGTCACATTTAGTTTACGGATCGGATACTTGTTATTATGAATTCTGTCACTTTACCATATCCATTTGCGGACCGGATGCAGTCTCTCTTAAAAGACTCTTTTCCGGATTATCTTGCGTCTTTTGAAAAGCCTGCGGTTAAGGCATTTCACTTAAATACGGCCCGTACGGAGCATTCCGTTTTTTATGCCTGGATACAATCGCACAGAGACCTTTTGGCCGCTGATCAGCTCAAAGGCACCGGCATCTGTCTTTCGGCAGCCGAAGGGATCGGTCACCATCCTCTGCACCACGCAGGTGTCCTCTACTCACAGGATCCCTCTGCGCAACTGGTTCTGGACGGCGTAGAGATCACGGGCGATATGCGCATTTTAGACCTTTGCGCCGCACCGGGCGGCAAGACTTCCCAGCTGGCCCGCGCCGTTGACGGCGGCAGCGGTGTTGTTGTCGCCAATGAACCGCATCCGGCACGTTCCCAGATCCTGCTCGGCAATATGGAACGTATGGGATATCGTAATGTATGCGTGATCTCTCTGGATCCGTCCGAGATCGCGATGCTCTATCCCGAATACTTCGATCTTGTTCTGGTCGACGCGCCATGTTCCGGAGAAGGTATGTTTCGTAAATATCCGGAAAGCATATCCGAATGGAGTCTCGAAAACGTAGCGCATTGTCAGGATCGCGGCCGCGATATCTTACGTTCCGCCGTTTCCTGCCTGCGTCCCGGTGGGCGTCTGATTTACTCTACCTGTACCTATGCAACGGAAGAAAACGAAGACCAGGTGCATTTCCTGCAAAACGAATTCGGTCTGGAAATGATCCCGGCTCCCGCATCCGTACAAAAATATGCTCTTGAGACCGATCCCGGCTGTTATCGCTGCTATCCTCATCTCTATCCGGGAGAAGGACAGTTTATGGCGTATCTTCAAAAACCGGGGATTCCGGAAGAGATCACACTCCCCGGAAGAACCAAAAACAGCTTCACGGCCTTATCTGCGAAAGAACGCTCCGCTTTTGAAGAGCTCTTCGGCATTCCGGCCGCTTCCTTTCCGTTATACTCGTGGCGCAGCCGTATCATCGCCCTTCCGTTTACCCTGCCCCGAATTCCCGCGCGGAATGTCAGCTGTCTCGGTGTAACCGTCATGGAATGGGATGAAAAACGGAAACGCTATATACCGCACCATCAGTTCTTCAGCGCTTACGGAAATCTGCTTCCGCAGAAGCTCGATTACGCTCCGGAGGATCCGGATCTGCTGCAGTTCTTATGCGGCGCAGAGCTTATGGCTCCGGAACAGTTCCGCAAAGGACACGCCGCGATCTGCTGTCTGGGCGCTTCTGCAGGCGGTGTCCGCATTGCCGGAGGACGTATGAAAAATCTATATCCGAAGGGGCTTCGGGAACACACCTGATACTACTTATGATACGGTTCCCGTCGCAGTATCTTATGCGCGCGGTAGATCTGTTCCAAAAGGATCACACGCATCAGCTGGTGCGGAAACGTCATTTTGGAAAACGACAGTTTCAGATCTGCCTGCGATTTCAGGCGCTCATCCAGTCCCAGCGATCCGCCGATCAGAAACTGGATATGACTGACGGACAGATTCTGCTGTTCCTGTATATAATCGGCAAACGCTTCCGAAGATAACTGTTTTCCCTCTACTGCCAGTATGATCTTGCATGAACGGTCTTCCAGGTATTCCGCCAGGCGGTCGCCTTCCGTCTTTAAGATCTTTTCCTTTTCCACATCCGAGCAGTTATCCGGCGTCTTTTCATCTTTGACTTCCACAATACGAAGTGTTGTATACGCACCTAAACGCTTCGAATATTCTGCGATCAGTGCGCGTACGCTTTCTTCTTTGATCTTTCCGACACATAAAATATCCGTACGGAGCATTTACTCACCCTTACCTGCTGCGTCATACAGTTCCTGATAGATCTTTTCACAGACATCATCTGCATAATCCGGATCCAGGTTCACAAAACGGTCTTTCATCAGCTGGCCGATGATCTCCATGCGTCCGAAATACTTTTCTTCTTCCGCCAGTCCCAGACCTTCCATGGGCTCATCAATGGCTTTTGTCTCGAGGCTTTTGCCCCATTTCAGGATTTCCTCGGTCCTGCGGTCTTCCTCCTGGGCAAATACCAGAAGCTTCTTAAAAGAACGCAGGGAGAACACACCCATGATCAGCATAAATAAGGAAAATGCGCCAAGAATGCCGCATGAAAGAAAACGTCTTTCAATCTGCATACGAATCGGCAGCAGATCAAACGCCCACAGAACGGAAAAAACAAGTATGCAGGCGCCTACGATCACCATGGCGATACCGGAACTCCTGGCATCCTCGGCTTTCTGCGCTTTGCTCTGATATGGTTTAACCGTAACGTAACCATGTCTTGAGATTTGGGAGCGCGCCTTTTCCTCATCGGTCAGACCGATCGCATCCTCGCGTTCCGGATCGATCTCCGCGCTGTATTCCCTGTCTTCATCCTCTTCCGTCAATTCTTCAAAAAGGACAGCTTCGGAGAGTTCTTCTTCCTTTTGCGTCACTGCAGAAAGACTCTCTACCAATGCCACATGGCACTTCGGACACTCTTTTACCCCATCTACAAACTCATATCGACATTCAGGACACCAGGCCATGATAGCCTCCTTTCCTTATGTACGTTTTGTTCCCCAACACGCTGAAAAATACGTTCTTACTGCTGGACCGGCGGCTGCATGGGCGGTGCCGGCGGTACATCCATCTCTGCGACCGGTTCCGGGATCGCATAATCCTCCGGTTTGATCGCAGCGCCCCTGGTAAAGGTCATCTCTTCGTCATCCCGTATTGCTTTGAAAAGATCGCCTTTCTTCACATCCGCCAGATAAAATGCTCCGGTCTTTATGGAGGATTCCGCAGAATCAATCACATTTTCCGTGATCAGATAATACACCACATCATCCAGCTTCAGCGCCGCGCCGATGGTGTAGCTGTATCTGGACGTATTCCCCGGCAAATGTCCTGCCAGGTCGATGGTCTTGCCGCTGTTGACATTATACTGTTTTAAGTGATTGATCACTTCCTGCAGATCCAGATCACTCTCGATGTTCAGATCATATTCAATATCCGCGATATCACCTGCTACGCCTTCCTGGCTGTAAGACAGGAAAATGAAATGGCTGTGTCCGATCGGCATGGGGATCGGTCCGACATATTCCGTGCTTTCATCCGTCGGGATCGTGCCGTCCGTCGTATAATATATAATACCGTATTTGATACCCTCCGCCTCGATCATTTCGGGCTCGTTATATTCGCCGCTCTCCGGCGTTACTTCAGGCGGATCCGGTTTACGTACGTCTACAGTGAATACACCGTTACTGATCTCCGACTGGATACCGTAATTATTCACAAAGATCGCATTTACTTCATAAATACCCAATTCCATATGGATCGGCGAAGTATAGACTTCGCTTTCCGTTGTCGGATCGGAACCATCCAGCGTATAGTAGATCGTACCGTTGGAAACCGAAGACAGTTTTACCCACAATACCTGATCATATGTGCCCGGCTCTTCGGAAAATTCCGGTGCCTCGGCCAGATAATCCGAAAACTGCGCCAGTACTGTCTGATCTTCACAATTGGACAGGATATTCTCAATCTTGCCGTATTCTTTATTGTCGGCATAATACTGGATCAGCTGGCGGTATGCCTGAACGGAATTGATATCCTTATCGTAAATGATCTCCCAGAGCATAAGAAGAGCTTTTTCTTCTTCATCGATCTCAAAATAATAATCTGCCAAGGTAAATTTCAGAGAACTGTCAGAATCATCGAGGAGCAGAGCTTTTTCCATGTGATCGATCGCTTCGACAAAGTTACCCTGTGCCGCCGCTTCTCTGGCAAGAGATGCCTGATATACACTGGAATTATCCTCATAAACGTGCTGACTGAGATAAAAGATCACCAGACCGATCCCGCCGATCACGATCAGTCCCAAAATAATATACAGCCACCGGAAACGGCTTTCACGGATGGCCAGCGCGATCTGCCGGACGACATCTTCATCGTCTTCAAAATCTTCCAGCTCATCCAGAAAATCGCCGTCATATTCTTCATCAAAATCGTCGGTATCGTCATAATAAGGATCGTCAGCATTCTCCTCATCCAGAAAACCTTCATCCAGGTCTTCTTCCGTTAGCGCTTCCCGAAGCGACTCCAAAGAAGGCAGCTCATTCGTTGCTGAAGCTGCAAGATCATCCTGTGATCCTTCCGCGGTAACATCATCCTCATCATCTGAAAGCGATATCAGTTCCAGATCCTGCAGTGTCCCGTTGATCTCATTTTCAATTTCCGGCTCATACTCAGGGATCAGCTTCACTTCTTCGCCGCATTTACTGCAATACAGCAGATCATCTGCGATCTCTTCCCCGCAATTCGGACAGATCATATAGCCTCCAAAATTTATGACAGACCGGTGATGCGGCCGTCATCATCTACATCAATGCGATAAGCTGCAGGTGAAGCAGGCAGCCCCGGCATGGAAAGGATACTTCCTGCCAGTGCTACTACAAATCCTGCGCCTGCAGATACATATACTTCACGGATATGGAACGTGAAATCCTTCGGCTCTCCAAGCGCTTTAGGATCATCCGAAAGGGAATACTGTGTCTTTGCGATGCACACCGGTACATGATCAAAACCGAGGGTGCTCAGACGCTTCAGTTCCTTCGTTGCAGCCGGAGCAAATTCTACGTTCTTTGCCCCGTAGATCTCGGTTGCGATCTTTTCGATCTTAGCCTCCAGAGAAAGTTCATCCTCATAGATCGGCGCAAAATGCTTCTCCTGCTCCGTAAGGGAAACCACCAGCTCAGCCAGCTTCGTTGCGCCTTCTCCGCCTTTTGCGAACACTTCCGATACGGCAAATGCCACGCCTTCGGCGGCACAGATCTCTTCCAGCGCTGTGATCTCTGCTTCAGTATCTTCCGCAAAACGGTTGATCGTCACGGCTACCGGCAGACCGTATTTCTTTAAGTTCGCAATATGCTTCTTCAGGTTCACGCTGCCCTTTTTCAGAGCATCTACGTTTTCCTGTTTCAGATCCGTAACAGCTACACCAGCATTATACTTTAATGCCCGTATGGTTGCAACCAGCACCACCGCATCCGGGGAGATGCCTGCCATACGGCATTTGATATCCAAAAACTTCTCCGCGCCAAGATCTGCGCCAAAACCGGCCTCGGTGATCACATAATCCCCGAGTTTCATGGCGGTACGCGTCGCCATCACGGAATTGCAGCCGTGCGCGATATTGGCAAACGGGCCTCCGTGAATAAGTACGGGCGTATGCTCCAGTGTCTGTACCAGGTTCGGCTTAAGGGCATCCTTTAACAGCGCCGCCATTGGACCGACCGCCTGCAGATCTCCTGCCGTCACCGGCTTTCCGTCCAGATCATAAGCCACGATGATGCGGGAAATCCTTGCTTTCAGATCTGCCATATCCTCCGCCAGGCAGAGGATTGCCATGATCTCGCTGGCCACCGTGATCACAAAATGGTCCTCACGCACAAAACCGTCGCTCTTGGATCCGAGACCTACCACGATATTACGCAATGCGCGGTCATTCATATCAAGGCAGCGTTTCCAAACGATCTGTCTGGTATCGATCCGCAAAACATTTCCCTGCTGGATATGGTTATCCAGAAGTGCCGCCAGAAGATTATTTGCTGAAGTGATCGCATGAAAATCACCGGTAAAATGCAGATTGATGTCCTCCATCGGAACTACCTGGGCATATCCACCGCCGGCTGCACCGCCTTTAACGCCGAAGCAGGGTCCGAGAGACGGCTCACGCAGGGCAAGCACCGCTTTTTTTCCGATCTTTGCCATGGCCTGGGACAGTCCTACGCTGATCGTTGTCTTGCCTTCGCCTGCCGGTGTCGGATTAATTGCCGTAACAAGGATGAGTTTGCCGTCTTTCTCCTTTTGCAGACGGCGCAGACATTCATTCGAGATCTTCGCTTTATACTTGCCGTAGCATTCCAGATCATCTTCGGACAGACCGATCTTCTCTGCGATCTTAGTGATCGGGTACAATTCCGCTTCCTGAGCGATCTCAATATCACTTTTCATAATCCTGCTCCTTTCTGCCCCCTTATACTACCTGCAGGGGGAGTACGCCTTATTTTTTATGGCGTTCCCGCAAAAACAGCTCCAGCTGGTTTGCGTCCATCAGTACCTTTCTCGGTTTGGTGCCTTCTTCCGGCCCCACCACGCCATTGGCTTCCATCTGGTCGACAATGCGCGCAGCTCGATTATACCCTACTTTGAACACTCTCTGCAACATTCCGCTGGAAGCTTTTTCCTTTTCCACCACGAAACGGCATGCGTCATCAAAATAGGAATCCAGATCATCTCCCGTTCCTTCAGCAGCATCCGATGATGCATCCTGCGTCTGTCCTTCTCCGGAAAGGTTCGAGATCTTGTTCAGGATCTCTTCATCATAGATCTCGCCGCCTGATGCGTTATTCTTCAAAAATTCGGTTACTCTCTGTACTTCGGAATCATCTACAAAAGCGCCCTGTACACGCAGCGGCTTGGAATATCCCTGCGGGTAGAACAGCATATCGCCGTAGCCGAGAAGACGTTCCGCCCCGACAGAATCCAGGATGGTTCTGGAATCCACGCCGCTGGATACCTTCAGTGCCACACGGCTGGGCATATTGGCCTTGATCAGACCGGTGATGACATCGACGCTCGGCCGCTGTGTCGCGATGATCAGGTGGATACCGGCGGCACGCGCCAGCTGCGCGATACGGCAGATGGATGCTTCTACATCCTTGGACGCCACCATCATCAGGTCCGCAAGCTCGTCGACCACGATCACGATCTGCGGCATTTTTTCCGGCGGACCGTCTACCGCCGGCACCTTACCCTGCGCCACCAGATCGTTGTAGGCCTTGATCGCGCGTACATTGTGCTCCGCAAATACTTTGTAACGCCGTTCCATCTCCGCTACGGCCCATGCCAGAGCAGCATTTGCCTTTCTCGGATCGGTAACCACCGGAAGCAGCAGATGCGGGATCCCGTTGTATACGGAAAACTCTACTACCTTCGGGTCGATCAGGATCATCTTGACCTCGTCCGGATTGGCCTCGTACAAAATGCTCAGGATAATGGAATTGGTAAATACCGATTTACCGGAGCCGGTAGAACCGGCAACCAGCAGATGCGGCATCTTGGCAATATCCGAAACGATCGTATGCCCGCTGATGTCCTTGCCGACTACATAGGACAGTTTGGAATCCGCTTTCTTGAATTCCTGCGATTCGATCAGTTCACGTATGCATACCGGCAGACGTTCCTTGTTCGGGATCTCGATACCGACCGCCGCTTTTCCGGGGATCGGCGCCTCGATACGGATATCCTGGGCCGCCAGGTTCAGTTTCAGGTCATCGGCCAGGTTGACGATCTTATTGACCTTAATGCCTTCCCCGAGCTGCAGCTCAAAACGTGTAACGGAAGGCCCCTGACTGATATCCGTAACGGTCGCAGATACGCCGAATGTCTTAAGTGTCTGCTGCAGTAGCAATGCCGTTTCCTTCAGATACTGGTCACTGTCGCCGCCGCCCTTCTTTTTATTCTCAAGAAGCAGATCGATGGGCGGTTTTTCGTATTTCGCCTTTTTACGCACCGGTGCCTGCGGTACTGGTTCTGTTTTCTCCGGTGTCTCCACCTTCAGCTCTGTGGTCGGTTCTTCCGCCGGTCCCTTATTATGCGTACGTTCCGTTACCGGATCGGGCATACCGGTGATATCGATCTCAGGAGCATTCGTCACTGCCGGCGTTTCTTCGGCTTCTTTAACTGCGGAAACTTCTGCTTCTTCGGATATTCCTGATACTTCCGGCACTTCTTCTTTCTGCTGACGGATTGGAACGATCTCTTCGGTCGAAGAAACAGCAGAGCCTGTATTGCGTCGTACCGTTACGACCGCCACTTCATCCGCTTCCTCCGGGATATCCGGATCATCCGGATACGATGCTTCCGGTTCGGGATCATCGTAAGGTTCCGTATAGTCGTCAGGCTCAACGTATTCCGCATCCGCATATTCTTCATTATCCCTGCGGATCCGGATCTCCTGTACTGCCCCGGAACCCTCATTGTTCTTCGTGAATTCTTCTGTTTCGGTCACCGGATCCGGTACCAGAGCAGCAGCATCCATGCGTACAACGCTGCCCTCCGGAAGCAGAGTGATCTCATGCATATCGTCCAGTTTGTGCCGGGCCGGTACTGCCGGCTCCAATGCCACGGGATTCAGTTTTTTACGTTTGGAATTGGCCGAACTCCGCAGAATCCGCTCATCCTCAGCGCGGTCTTCGGCTTCGCGGCGTCTGCGCATCTCTTCATCTTTGCGCCGTCTCTTTTCTTCCTGCTGCGCCTCCAGCTCTCGTGCGCGCCGTTCCTTCTTCTTTGCCTGTGCGCGGCGCTCCTTCATGATCTGTCTGCGGTGTTCCTCGCGGCGTCTTTCACGTTCCGCTTCTTTTCTGGCAATGATATCTTCTACTGCTGTGCCGTCTTCCTCATCATAGTATTCTTCTTCATCGTCTTCATACTCGCGCTGATAGCGCATCTCCTGCGCGTTTTCGGACAACTCACGGATCAGATCCGCGAAATTGCCAAGAAATCCTTTTCCGGCTAAAACGATCACGGATACGATGATGAGCAGGATCAATACAAAGATCGATCCTCCCTTGCCGAAGATCCCGAAAAACAATAAAGCAGGCAGTCCGAACAGAACGCCGCCTCCGCCCTGAATCTCATAAAGCTTCTTTACCTGTTCGCTTTGGATCTGGTCAAACGCCATACCGGATAAAAAGGATAACAGCATGCCAAGAAACAGTACCATGCAACAGATTGATGCGGTCTGTCTGCGTGGCAGCGGCCCCGTCTTCAAAAATACCAGGTAAAAGACCAGAAGCATCAGGATCAGCGGCAGTCCGTAGCCGAGCATCCCGAAAACACCCAGCATAAAACCTTTGACAGCCGGTCCGAAGACACCTTTGATCACATGGATCATGCAAAGAAAAACAACCAGCAAAACACAGAATAAAACAAACAAAAACAGCTCCGGAAGGAAATTCGCTTCCGGCTGTTTTGTGGTTTTTCTTTTCGCTGTTGTGGTAGTTTTCCTTCGAGCCGCACCGGCAGTGCGGGAAGATGTACTTTTTCTGCTGGACGATGACGCGGAACTACTGCGTTTTCGTCCGGTACCGGCTGATGCCAAAACGAATAACCTCCTTAAGTAAAAAAAACAGTAAATAAAAACAGTCACAAAAAACGTATATACCGAGCAGGCCCGGTGAACATTCAAGTCAATTCATGTCAATTAATATCAAAGAAATCCATCCCCGTCATATCCACAATGTCAAAATGCATCTGTGTGGCAGGCGGCTGGATGTCAAAATCCATTTCTTTCGGAATATGTTTTTTCGGCGTCGGCAGCGGGTTCGGGATCAGGCCGGTATTTCCGGCTTTCAATCCTTTTTCTTCCGTATTCCTGGTGTTCTGTACCGGCGTGATCGGCATAGCCCTTTGCATTCCGGAAGGAACACCTGCCGGTATCGGTTCAGCTTTTACTGCAGGTTCCGGCCTTTTGACATCTGTCTCCGGTTTTTTATCTGAAACAAGCGGTGCTTTGACCGGGATTTCAGCCGGCGCAGGCTTCGGTACCTGTGCAGCTTCCGGTTTTTTAGCAGTATTCTGTGCCCGTGGTATAGCGGTATTATCCGTACTCGAAGCAACGATCGTAGGCGCAGGATCTGCCTGTGCCGGGACCGGCGTATTCATAGTTGCTACAGTAGGCTTGTCATTTTTATCTGCCTTTCCGGGTATTTCCGGAACTTTCGGAACGATCGTCTTGGCAGGCGCCTGCTTCTGCTGTGCATTCTGCTGCGGACCGTTCTGTTGCTGTTGCGTCAGCTTATTCTGTGAGTTCAGCGTATGCAGCGAATTAGACGGCATGCGCGGCGCCGGCGGCACATTACTGACACTCGTCGGTGCAAGTGGCTTGGTCGGCGGCTGCACTTCCTGCGCAGGTGTCTTGGGCTTTACAACAGCTGTCTTATAATCCATACGGCGGCCCCATTGTTTGGAAGCCATTGAAGTCATGGGGGTCGAAGTTTTTTCTTCTTCCGTTTCCTGCGGTTTCGGCATAGGTGCTGAATCGGATTTCTTATCCTCGCCATTCTGGTTAGCCGCATTCGGATTCAGCGTTTTTCCGCTTGGCGGCTGCACTGCCGGAGCCACCGGATTCGCTTTGACCGCAGAAGTCAACGTTGTCTCTTTCGTAAGCTTTGCTTTCGGCGTATCTTCTTCCGCCTTTATCTCTTCCGGATTTTCGGCAATATTTTCGGCCTGCTCTTCTGTA
>JAFWRC010000274.1 GCA_017508825.1 Lachnospiraceae bacterium | reverse complement strand
TATACTCTACGGCGATCACGGTTCCTTCCCCGTTCATCATCGCCGACTCCACCGCAATGGACTCACCGGAGATCACGCACAGATTCTTATCGTCGTGGATCTGCATCTTGGAGATCAAAACGGAGCGGATCTCAGAACCTACATATTTCACAGATCCGGATGCAAATTTCTTGTTGTCCATACCGAATTTGATCGTAGATCTGGCATTCGGATTCAGAATGATCATACCTGCGGATGCATTGATGCCGCGGTCGATCATCTCGGATACCTTGTTGCGCTTGATGGGACCGGCCGGCTCGGATCCTTCATTATAGATCACTTCGCAGTCACCCAGACCCACATCCCACATTTTATAGAAGATATCCGCATTGCCTGCCTCGGTAAATGCCAGCACACAGCGGTGCGCTTCTACCGTCGGGATCAGGTTCTTATTCTTTTTGGTGATATCCAGGAGCTTTACATGCTCCAGATCGATATCGGTATTCTCCGAAAAGTACTGTAACCAGGAAATAATGCTCTTGTTGGAAAATAATTGATCCGCCATATTCATAACCCCCTTGTGGTTTAAATTTTTACCGTTTCCGGTGCTTACAAGCCCTATTATTATACCAAAAACGGCGGCTTTCTTCAAGCCACCGCATATATTGCTCCGTCAGGATCACACCCCAAGAGACTGTGCTCTCAACAGTTTTCTTCCTTCATCTCCCGCAGTAACTGGTCGGAATAGGCATCCAGCTTGCCGACGGTCTGCGCCGCATCCTGCCCGTATGCCTTGCACCCCTTATGGGATACCTTCTCTGCCTCCGGCTGCTTGTCATCAAACTCCACCGTTACCCGCATCGCGCCGTTTTCCACTTCCGTATCCAACCGCTGCAATACCTTTTCGATCATACTCTGATCCGGATTTTCCTGCTGCATGCGATCACCTCCTTCGCCTGACCTGCCCATCTTCAATATAACGCATTTATCCGAATTGTTCAACGCGTAATCCATTGCCCGCTTCGAAGTATATGCGGTGAACTGCGAAAAGGAATTCCGAACGTTAAAGCGGCGGAGCTTTCGCCCCGCCGCCCTTGTTCATTCATTCCGTATAATGTTTACTTTTCATCATCCTTCGATGGCGATCAGTTTCTTCTCCGGGATCTTCTCGGCTTCCTTCTTAGGAATGTTCAACTGCAATACACCATTCTCGAATTTGGCCTTGATCTCGTCTTCGGTAACCGTATCTCCGATGTAGAAACTTCTGGTCATCGAACCGGCGTAACGTTCCTGACGGATCAGTTTGCCCTTCTTGTCTTTCTCGTCCTTGTCCAGACCCTTCGCCGCATTGACGGTCAGGTAACCGTTCTCCAGGGAAAGGCTGATCTCATCTTTCTTAAAGCCCGGCAGATCGATGTCTACTTCATAACCGTTGTCATGTTCGTGGACATCTGTCTTCATCATATTTGCTGCGTGCTTACCATACAGTTTACGGTCAATGTCCGGAAAATCCATTCTCGGAAAATCCATCCAATCGTCCAAAAGTCTGTCTCCAAAAATACTCGGTAGTAACATAAGTCATCCCTCCTTTTACATACAAACCATATTTTACAGTTTCTATGAGCAAGGGGAAGGAGTGTTTTGATCCTTACCGGCTAGGGATCTTTCTCTTTTTCCTTTGTTCTGATTATGTTATACCTCTTATTGTTAGCACTGTCAAGAGGTGAGTGCTAAATTTGTGTGAACATTTTGTGAAGTATTTTCTCCGCTATAAAAACAATGTATCATTCATTCAACGCATAAACGATCCGGTTTTCCTGGACATCCTTGATCAAATATACCGAATAATCTTTCCCCAGCGTGACATAATACTCCGCATAATTACTGTCGTATATATACAGATTATTGCTTTCCGGATCTTTCACTGCAACCATCAGCGGAAATGCCATATCCGCCTTGTGAAGTCCGTTAAGTATCTTTTGGGCATCTTCCTCTTCGCACAATAGCATATTCATGATCATTGCCAGACTGTACTCATCTTCGTCCGCACGGTTTTTTTTTGATTGAGCCGCTGCTGCGGCGGCCTCAACCCGTTCTCTTTCTTCGATCTTGGCGATCGTCTTTACCAGATCCGGGTCAATAACACCCAGGAACACTACCAAAGCACCCAATAAGATGAATGCTGCTCCCATTTTTTTCATAGTCCGCATATCCTTTTTCGATCATTTCCGGTATTAATATTTATATCCTATTTAGAAACAGACCATCTGTCAATGTTACTCCGTGAATAATTCTGCTTTTTTCCGTATTTTTTGCAGCTTCCGGTTGTTCAGAGCAAAACGCACGGTTTCGTCAGCCACAACCAGGCAGAAGATCTCGATGATCCCCATATGGAATACCATTACCATGATCGAACTGAATACAATGACAAATACTGTTCCGAACAGCTGCGTCTTCAGCATCCAGCCCGGTTCTCCATACCCCTTGATCCCGGAACCGAAGATGATATTTCCGCTCTTGGGAAACAGATCCAGTCCTACGATCAGAAGATACAATCCGGCAGCGCCGATCACACTTTCATCCTTCGTAAACAATCCCAGTATCTGCGTCGGGATCATAAGGAACAGAAGCAGATGAAGGAGTGAGATCGCCCAGCTGAGGACCGCCGAATTCCAAACCACATCCCAGACACCTTTGGTGTTCTTACACCCGGTTTCATATCCGGAAAGTGTCAGCGTCGCAGTACCGATCGATCCCACCAAAGCTACGGCGATCAGCTCCACACCGAATATGATGGAATGGATGCCGGCCGCTTCCACCGATACCTTATTCAACATGGCGATCAGATACAGATATCCCAGATTCCAGGCAAAATCTTCACAGGCCGTAGGAGCTCCGAGTTTTACCGTCTCCACATACGGACGGAACGTCGATCTTAAGATCTCTTTCATCGTCGGTTTAAACTCCAGTTCCTTCGATTCCAGTACATAGATCAGAACGATCATATCACCCAACAGTTCTGCGATCGTTGTCGCCAGCGCCGCGCCCTTAACTCCCATTGCCGGACATCCGAAATGCCCGAAGATCATGATGTAATCCAGAATAACATTGGTAACGGATCTGAAAACGCCATACCACACCATGATCTTTGTTTTCTGGCAGACCTCCAACAGACAATTCACGGAGGCACCGATCCCTGTCAGGATAAAGATTGGTGAAAAGAACCGTGCATAATCGATACACATCCCCATGATGCTCTCATCCACGCCCATCAGGCGGAACGCCACCTGCGGACAGAACGCCCAAAACAGGAACAGGACCAGCCCCATCACATTGTTGTATTTAAACAGGGATGCCATCAGGGTGCGCGCCCTTACATGATCTCCGGCGCCATACGCCTGGCTCACCAGGATCGTTGCTCCCGTTGTCAGTGAAAACAACGCACTCATCGTCGTCCACATCGGTGTTGTAGCATTTCCTACCGCGCTCATCCATTCCAGAGACGACCGGCCGATAAAGATCTTATCGATCAGCATCTGTAGCTGGGATATCAGGTTTGACAGCATGATCGGCACTGCGATCACCAGTACTCTTTTTATATAGTTTTTATTCAATTGCCTTTTCATTTTCTTACTGTTCCTTTTTCTTTTTCCTTTTTTTGACACAAAAAAACCGTGACATTTCGGCCACGGTCTTACAAAACAATATGATCTTAATACGAAAGCGTATTAAAGGATATAAACCGAGGTCATTTTTCCGTATTCGATTAAATATGCATATATTACTGTTCGCATGGATCATAACCTCTCTTTCTTCAATATTTGCTGATCACTTTTTCAGCATAGTAGTGAGTGTAGCAGAATGCTTTACAAAAGTCAATCTCTTACTCTTCCAAAACCTTTATTGCATAGGAACATGTCGGAGCAAGTGTTTTCTTCCTGCGCTCTGCGGCCTCGATCACTTTATAGACCAGACGCTTTGCGATGCCTTTGCCGCCGTATTCCGGCAGGACATGCGTATGATAGATGACACAGCGATCTCCTTCATCCTCATAGTCGCATTCCCCGATCTCTTTCCCATCCAGGATCGCCACACTGCGGCTGCCGGTCTCATCCAGCTTCACCTGCACGGAATGATTGTATGTGATGCCCAGCGCTCCGGACGGACAGCGGCTGATCGCCTGCCAGATCCGGGACGGCTCATCACGGCTTAAGTCGATCCAGGGCCTTCTTCCGAATTCAAATGCTTCCGGACATCCCGTCACACACATCTTCGCATGACGGCATTTGTCCGAATTCCAGAATACACTGATCTCATCGGTTTCATATAGTCTGTGCATATGCTCTGTTCCTGCTTATTTGCACTTTGCCAGCAGTTCTTCCCACTTCTTGTCTACATACTCCTGGGCAGCTTCGATGGTCCACTCGTTGCCCTTGGCAAAGCAGTGTTTGAAACGTCCCTGCTTGGACATAAACTCTTCCACCGGCAGTTTTTTCTTCGGCTCGTAAGTTAAGCGGTACTCACCTTCCACTACTTCGTAAAGCGGCCATACACAGGTGTCGATGGCTGCCTTGCAGATCTCGATCAGGTTCTCCGCCGGATACTGCCAGCCACGCGGACACGGGGTCAGTACGTTTACGAAGGTTGCGCCTTCGGTGTAGATCGCGCGGTGCGCCTTCTCGTGGAAGTCCTTCATATTGCCATACAGCGTGGTCTGCGCTACATACGGTGATCCGTGCGCTACCACGATCTGGGTTAAATCTTTCTGTACCTGCTTCTTACCAACGGACTCAATACCGGACGGTGTTGTGGTCGCATTGGCAAAACGCGGGGTTGCGGAAGACCGCTGCGTACCCGTGTTCATGTATGCATTGTTATCATAGCAGAAATAGGTGAAATCATGTCCGCGCTCCAATGCACCGGATAAGGACTGGAAACCGATATCGTAGGTACCGCCGTCACCGCCGATCGCCAGGATCTTGAACTTCGTGTTCGGATCGATCTTGCCTTTTCTCTGCAATACTTTATATGCCGATTCCACACCGGAAGCCGTTGCGGATGCATTCTCAAATGCCGTATGGATATAGGAATCTTCCCAGGCCGTATACGGATACTGGAAGGAAGAAACCTCCAGACAGCCGGTCGCATTACAGATCACGGCCTTATCCTCCGGATCTACCGCACGCATCATAGCCCGGCAGACAATACCTGCGCCACAGCCCGCACACAGTCTGTGTCCGGAGTGGAAGCGCTCTTCTTTATTCATTTCATTTTTCAAATTGTATGCCATGACTTACCTCTCTCTCTGCCCCATGTGCGTGTATACTTCACCGATCTCGCCGCCTGCTGCGATCTTTTCCAGACGATCGTATACGCTCAGTGCTGCTGCCACGGTAAAGTCACGTCCGCCCAGACCGAATACGATATCGATCATCTTCGGACGCTGCTCCAGATTGATGATCGCACCGGAAGTCTCTGCAAACAGCGGACCGCCGCATGCGGAAAAGCCTTCGCTCTTATCCATCACTGCCACAGCTTTACAATGTGCAATGGCCTTTGCCAGTTCTTCCCCCGGGAACGGACGGAACACGCGGATCTTTACAAGGCCTGCTTTTACGCCGTTCTTACGCAGCTGGTCAACAGCCGCTTTTGCCGTACCTGCAGAAGAGCCCATGATCACCATAGCGATCTCGGCGTCCTCCATACGGTATTCCTCAAAGAATCCGTACTTACGGCCAAAGGTCTTTTCAAAGTCTGCAGCCACATCCAGGATCACCTTCTTGGCATTCTTCATAGCCTGTGCCTGCGCCACTCTGGCTTCCATATAATAACCGGACACTCCGTAAGGGCCCACTGCCAGCGGATTTTCCGATTTTAACAGGTAGTTCTCCGGCTTGTACTCGCCGACGAACGCCTTTACTTTGTCATCTTCTTCAATCTCGATATTCTCGATCGCGTGGGATGTGATGAAACCGTCCTCGCAGACCATCAGCGGAAGACGTACATCCGGATGCTCCGCAATACGGTGTGCCATCAGGTAGTTATCATACACTTCCTGGTTGTTCTCACCATAGATCTGGATAAAACCGCTATCACGCTCTGCCATAGAGTCGGAGTAGTCGTGATTGATATTGATCGGTCCTGTGAGCGCACGGCAGGCCACTGCCAATACCACCGGCAGACGGGAAGACCCTGCTACATACAGCACCTCATTCATATAGGAAAGACCTGCGGAAGAAGTCGCGGTCACGGCA
Source organism: Lachnospiraceae bacterium (assembly GCA_017508825.1). GTDB lineage: Bacteria > Bacillota > Clostridia > Lachnospirales > Lachnospiraceae > NK4A136. The sequence goes on along the minus strand of JAFWRC010000274.1, from coordinate 3,210 downwards.
CGTGCCCCGGCTGCTTCTGCACCCAGACATGCGGAAAGGGAAGAATGCTCGCTTTCCACACAGATAAATTCCGTATCTACCTTTCCGTCCGCCACATACTGCGCAAAATACTGCGGGATCTCGGTAGACGGTGTGATCGGGAACATTGCAAATACATCGGGATTGATCTGGCGCATCGCCGTCGCGATGGCTTCGTTACCCGAAAGTCTGTCACGGATACTCATGCCTCGTCCTCCTTCCATACGATCGCATCGAAGGGGCATGCTTTGATACAGATACCGCATCCCTTGCAATGATCATAGTCAAAATCGGCGCGCTTGCCATCCTTTACGGGAATGGACGCATCCGGGCAGAACGGCGCGCACAGGACGCACTGCTTGCATTTATCCTCAACCCATACCGGTGTACGGCTGCGCCATTCTCCGGTCTTGGTCAGGCGGCTGGTTCCCGGCTCATAGATCTCACAGCCGGTGGTCAGATCCTGCCAGGGGATCTGTTCATTGATCTCTGCTGCTTTTTTACTCATCACTTTTTACCCTTTCACCTCATCCATTGCCTGACGCAGACACTTCAAGTTACCCTCAACGACCTGCGGCTTCTTTGCAAATTTATGCCGATAGGAACCTTCCATATCGCTTAAGAACTGCTCTTTATCCACACATCCGCTCACGGCTACCACAGCTGCCAGCATCGGTGTGTTCGGGAAATACGCGCCGAGATTGCTGATGGAAATATGCCTTGCATCGATCGTACAAACACGTCCTTCATAGCCCTGCAAAAGCGGACGGATCTCCTCCGGGGATTTTGCGGTGTTTACGATAATGGCGCCTTCCTTTTTCAGACCGGCAGTCACATGTACGCTTTCCAGTAAGGTCTCATCAACTACCGCCACGAAATCCGGCTCATAGATATTGGAATGAACCGAACATCTTTCCGTGGAAATACGATTGTATGCCGTGATGGGTGCGCCGGAACGTTCCGGACCATACTCCGGAAAGGACTGCACATATTTACCGGACATAAATGCCGCATCTGCCAGAAGCTGGCTGGCGGTTTTTGCGCCCTGTCCGCCACGGCCATGCCAGCGGATCTCGATCATGTCGTTTTCCATATTTTTGTATCCTCTCTAAATAAAGTAAACCATAGTTCTGTATATTTTATAGCATTCTTTTCTATGATACAAGGGGAAATATGAATTTTTGATGGTTTTTATCACTTTCACTTGCCGTATTTTCTGTTATAATAGTCATCAGAATAAGCGGGGAGCAGGAATATGAACGAACAGGACGAACGGTACAGCACCGCAGAAGATGCTATTTTTGACGCATTTTTTCTGTTGTTAAGGGAAAAAGATCTGGAGAAGATCACGGTTTCGGATGTGATCAAAAAAGCCGGTATCGTACGCAGTACTTTCTATAATCATTATGAGAATATCCCGGCGCTGATGACGGCGGCGGAAGATAAGACCATTCACGATATTTTTGAAATGATGGAGAGTTTTCACCCGCAGAACGATAACGACCGCTGCTATTCCTATTTTCTGGCGATCTGCAACTATACCAAAAAGAATCCGTTTCTCGCCAACCTGCTGCAAAGCCCAAGGGGAGACGCGTTTTTCGAGAAGGCCATTATGATGTTTCACAAATATGTAACGGATCTGACACAGACGGTGCCGGATCATTCCATAGACAAAGTGACCTTTTCCTACCTGATCGCCGGCACCATCGGCAGCAATATCGGTGTGCTCCACAAATGGACTGCGGAAGATTTTACCACTCCCGCGGAAGATGTCGCCAACATCCTGTCCACGATCTTTGTCTCCGGCATATTACCGCATCTGGGGATGGGGAATTAATCGATTTCTGCTTCCGTCCGCTTGATCTTACCCGTGGCATTTCTGTGGAAAGGATTTTTTCGGATCACGAGGCCGGTGATCTGCCGGTAAGTCGGCTGCCTGCGGTTGTACTCATCCAGCATCTGCTGAATTCCTGCTTTGACCGCCTCTTCTTCCAGACTCTTAAACTTTACCACATCCTGATCCGGATAGATGCGCGCCGTCAGACCGTTATTCTCACCGGTCACGATCACTTCTCCCACCAGGGGATGCAGCCCCAGCTTGCCTTCGATCTCTTCCGGAGATATGTTTTCCCCGTTTGATAAGATGATCAGGTTTTTCACACGGCCGTTAATGAACAGGAAACCGTCCTCATCCAGATAGCCCTTGTCTCCTGTGTGCAGCCAGCCGTCTTTTAAGGTCTTTGCCGTCTCTTCCGGCATGTGGTAATAGCCCTGCATCACGCTGCTGCCCTGCACACAGATCTCACCGTCCTCAAAACGGATCTGCACATTCGGCAGCGGCCGCCCGATGGAACCGTCCTTGTGATCGTCCGGCGTGTTGGAAGAAATGACCGGGGAACACTCGGACATCCCGTAGCCCTCCAGCACCTGCACGCCATAGGCCGCAAACTTTTCAATATAGAACGGATCCAGATGCGCCCCGCCGGTAAAGATGATGCGAAGCTTTCCGCCGAATACATTTTCCGCCAATACGGCAGGCGGGATATCCGGATCCGCCGCTGCCAGTTTCTTATAAATTGTCTCGATCATCAGCGGCACCATCAGCATGATCTCCGGTTTGAAGATGCTCATATTGCGGACCATATGCATAAAGGAATCGTTGATGCATAGCGTTGCCCCCAACGAAAAGCCCTTCAGCCAGTCCATGACCAGGCAGAACGCATGATGGATCGGCAATACGCTCAGTACCGCTGTACCGGGCTCTGCGGTAAAGCTGATGGATGCCGCATTTTCACACAGGTTGTTCTGCGTCAGCATCACGCCCTTGCTCTTTCCCGTAGTTCCGGAAGTATAGATCAGGGTGACGATCTCGTCCACCTTACGCCCTGCCACATCTGCGGTATCCGCGCCTGCTGCCTTCAGGTCTGCCAGGGTGGCAAAACCTTCCTCCGCCGTCTCCTGCAATAGCCAGATCTTTTGGATCTTCGGACACTGCGCTTTTACCTGCTCCGCCAGGTCTTTGCACTTCGGGCTCAACAACAGCGCCTGCGCATCTGCATCATTTAAGAGATCGATCAGATCCTCCGAAGGAAGTCCTGCATCCAGCGGCACCGCCACATTCTGTCCGGTGGTGATGCCCAGATAACTGCCGATCCACTCCACGGAAGAAGTGCCGATCAAGGAAATATGCGC
>JAFWRC010000273.1 GCA_017508825.1 Lachnospiraceae bacterium | reverse complement strand
GATCCCTTCCGCTTCCAGAGCCTTCTGGACGGTTTCCAGATCATCCGGAGCCGTCAGGATCTCAAAGGAATCCTCTTCTTCCGAAAAATCTTCCGCGCCGGCTTCGAGCGCTTTCTCCATCATCGTATCGCCGTCTAAGTCACATTCTTCGCGGTCGATGATGATCTGCCCCTTGGTATCGAACATAAAGGATACACAGCCCTGGGTACCGATGCTGCCGTTTCCTTTGGTAAATGCGCTGCGGACATTGGCCGCCGTACGATTCTTATTATCGGTCAGCGCTTCCACGATGATCGCGGTTCCGCCCGGGCCGTAACCTTCATAGATAACATGCTCGTAATTTACGCTGCCCAGATCGCCGGAAGCCTTTTTGATACCGCGGTCGATCGTATCGTTGGGCATATTTGCCGCTTTTGCTTTTGCGATAACCGTAGCAAGACGGTAGTTGTTTGCCGGATCCGGCCCGCCTTCCTTAACCGCTACCGCGATCTCACGCCCGAGAATGGTAAATACCTTTCCCTTCGCAGCGTCATTTTTCTCTTTCTTATGCTTGATGTTTGCAAATTTTGAATGTCCGGACATACTCTTTCTCCTTACTGTTATTGTTTCCTTGACATAGCACGTGGTATTATACCATATCTTGTGTCTTAATTCAAGTTATGTTTACTAACCGAGATCGATCGGATCATCTTATCCTCGACGTCTTCCACCTTAAAATGGTATCCGCCGATATCCGTCTCAAACTGATCCCCTTTCTCGGGAATGTGCTCCATCAGCGAGATCAGATAGCCGTTGATGGTCTCAAATTCCGTTTCACCGAAATCGATGTGCAGGCGTTCGCTCAGGTCTTCCAGCTTGGTCAGGCCCTCGATCAGCCAGGTTTCGCCGCCGTCGCTCTCAACAATGCGGTCATTCTCATCATCATATTCATCCCGGATGTTTCCGACGATCTCCTCCAGGATATCTTCCATCGCGATCAGCCCCGATGTCTGGCCGTATTCATCGACTACGATCACCATCTGAGTATTGGTCGACTGCATCTGCTTAAACAGCGCATTTACCGTTTTCGTCTCCGGTACAAATACGGCTTCCCGCAGGGATGAACGGATTTCGGCCAGGGACGGATTCAGCTTCGGCGATTCATCCCGTATCCGCACTGCATCCTTCAGATGCAGGATGCCGATGATATGGTCCAGGTCTTCGTGGTAGACCGGATATCTGGAATAATTATTGTTCAGGATCTCCTTGACCGCATCCTTCAGCTTCGTTTCATCGTCAAAAGCCTCGATATGCCCGCGGTTGGTCATGATATCTCCTGCTTCCTTATCGGAAAGTTCAAAGATATTGGCGATCATCTCCGCTTCCTCCGGATCGATGGTGCCGTTTTCCTGCCCTTCGTTTACGATCGCGATGATCTCCTGTTCGGCAGCCTCCTCTGTCTGTTTTCGTTTTTTAAAAATGCGGTCCAATATGCCGGACCTGCTGTCTTCATCCATATAAATCCTTTCTTTACCTGTTATTCCGCATATTCATCGTTCCGGATATAGATCCGCGGCACACGCTTTCCGATGTCACAGACGGCCTCATAATTGATCCGTCCGGAAGAAGCCGCAAAATCATCCATGGTGATGCATTCCGCGCCGTCCCGTCCCACCAGGGTTACGGTATCACCGACCATGATATCGCCGAAATCTTTCCCGGCATCCGTCACATCGATCATCATCTGGTCCATGCACACGCGCCCCACCACCGGGAAACGCTGTCCGCGGATCAACACCTCGCCTTTTCCGGATAAGCATCTTGGATAACCGTCTGCATAGCCGATGGAAACCGTGGCGATCCGGCTCTTTCTCTGCGCCGTAAACGTGCCGCCATAACTGATCGGCGTTCCTGCTTCCACGTCTTTGACAAAGATCACGCTGCTCTTGATCTCCATGGCCGGCCGCAGATGAATGCGGTGCGCGTCCACCTCATCCGAAGGAAGCAGCCCGTAGGTGATGATACCGGAACGGACCAGATCCAGATGCGTTTTGCGCATTTCCATGATGCCGGCGCTGTTGGCGCAGTGCTTCAGTGGGATATGGATCCCTTCAAATTCCAGGAGCTGTGAAAAACGGTCAAAGCGTGCAAACTGCTCCTCTGCGCTGGTCTTGTCTGCTTCATCCGCTCTGGCAAAATGTGTGAACAGGCCTTCGATCTTTACGCCTTCCAACGCCGCTACCTCTTTCACAAAACGCGTGCCTTCCTCATCCGGACGGATGCCGATACGCCCCATACCGGTATCCAATTTGATATGCACATACGCCGTCTTATGAAAACGCTGCGCGATCTCAGACAGATACTTTGCGCTGTCCATATCAAACAGCGTGATCCGTATCCCATGTTCCACTGCAAGCGGCAGCGTGATCGGAAAGCTGTAACCGAGGATGAGAACCGGTTTGCCGATCCCCTGTTCGATGATCTCCAGGGCTTCATCGATCGTTGCCACCGCGTATCCCCACACGCTGTCCACATTTGCAAGTTCCTGCGCGATCCGTACCGCGCCATGACCGTATCCGTCTGCCTTGATCACGGCCATGATCTTGGTCTTCTTCGGGATATATTCCCGGATCTGCCGGATGTTATATCGTATATTGTCCAGATTCACACTTGCATAAACTCGTTCCTGATGTAACATTTCGTTATCCTCGTTATCCTCGTTTTTTCGCTTATCTGCTCTCCGTTACCTTCGGGATCATCTTTATGATCTCAGATGCACTCACCGCAGCCGTACCGATCTGTCCGGCCGCTTTCTGCCCGGCCATGGCATGCAGCGCATCTGCATATACCGCAGCCTGCAGCGGATCTTTGATCACGCAGCTTACTGCCGCAAGAATCCCTGCCAGTACATCTCCGCTGCCGGCGGTCGCCAGTGCATCGGATCCCAAACTATTATAATACATATTACCCCCGTCTGTCACCAAGGTAGTTGCCGACTTTGCAAGCAGGACGATGCCATACTCCTTTGCAAGCATGCGCACTGCTTCGGGGTCCTGTCTGCCTTTCTCTGACGCGTTTGGAAATAATCTTGCAAATTCCCCGGGATGCGGTGTCAGGAATGTAACGAGCCCCCGTTCCTTTCGCATTTTCAGAAAATCCATCTGTTCCGCCAGGGCATTTAGACCGTCCGCGTCAATGATCATCCGCTTATCACAGTTTTTCAATGCATCGCTTTCCAAAAATGCCGCCGCCCGTTCTTTCCCGAGCCCGCTGCCAAGCAGCACCGTATCCGCCCATTCCAGTTCTTTTTGCAATAACACCTCATCGATAGTATCCATCGGCGTAAACATAGCCTCCGGCACTGTCTGCATCAGTAGTTCCCGGTTTGCGGACTCACTGAGCACTTTTACCATTCCCGCGCCGCAGCAGAGCACGCTCCGAGCATTCAGGATCGACGCCCCCGGCATGCTCTCACAGCCTGCGATACAGAGCACCTTTCCGAAGGTTCCTTTATGCCCCAGCGGATCCCGCTTCGGCAGCAGTTTCCCGATGTCATCCCATGCCATCAGAAAATCTGCAGTATCCGTGCCTTCCGGGCCGATGGACCGGCAGATCACCGATCCGCAATACCGTCGTCCTTCGTTGATATACATCCCCCGTTTCGGACTGCCGAAGGTAACGGTCACATCGGCATATACCGCTTCCGGCAGCGGGATCCCGCTGTCCGTATGCAGGCCGCTCGGCAGATCGACCGAAAGTACCCGGACATCCTCATGCTGCGCACGATACCGATTGATCTGTCTGACCGCATCCAGATATTCCGCCCCCAGTTCGCGGTTTACCCCGATCCCGAAAACGGCATCGATGATCAGATCCGGTGCTTTATCCAGTCCCTGCTGCAGATCCGGGCAAAACGGGATCTTCATCCGCTTCAGGATATCTGCATGCAAGTTCCGGCTTTCCGTGGATCGGTTCGGATCACCTATGACAGATACAATGATCTGCGCCCCTTCTTCCGATAGCATACGTGCCGCTGCCAGACCGTCCCCGCCGTTATTGCCGCATCCTGATACCACCAGGATCACGGGATTTCTGCGTCCTTTCAGAAGTTCCGCAGCCGCATCCCGGATATAACCGGCGGCCCGCTCCATTAACAGCAAAGACGGGATACCCAATGTTTCCATCAGGTACCCCTCATATGCCCGCATCTGTTCTGCTGTAACTAATTGTTTCATGCTCCTTCTCCGCCTTTATCCGGAGATTATTCCTGCCCGTTCGCTGTTCCCGAACCGGCTTCCTGTGTTTCCGTTTTCGCCTCGTCTTCCGGCTTTTCGTCTTTTGCAGCTTTTGCCGGCGACGCCGATGGTGTTGTCTTTACGACATGTTCTACTTCCGGATTATACTTCATATCAAAGAGATCGATGACATCCGGTCCGAAGATATCATGCATATAGGAATACATCTGCTGGTTTTTCAGCTCGCATTCCTGCTTTCGCACCACGTTCTTTTTCAGTTCGATACGCATATCGGCGATCCAGTCGGCGATCTCATTGATCTTTTCGGTGTTCTGTGCGATCACATCATAGCAGATCTCCATTGTCTCCAGCATCAGTTCCACATTGACCTGATCGATCTGTCTCGGAAGATCCAGCAGCTCATCCTGATACGCATCCATCTGCTCATTGAGCGCATTGATCTTTGCAGAGTACTCTTCCTGCTTCTGCTTTCCGCCTTCCTCGTCCATGGCATTTACGATCTCGTCTCTGAGCTTCGCTTTCTCTTTATTGATCGTCTTCAGATCAGTATTGATCTTGCCCTGACGTTTCAGCATGTTTTTCAGCTGCTCCTCCAGTTCCTGCATATGCGGGGTATGATCGATACCTGCCATCAGCCGGTACCATTTGTTATCCAGCGAAATGATCGGTATCTTCTTCCCCTGCAGGGCCGGTCGGAAAACTTCATCAGATCTGGCCATATTCTTCTCCGTCCGTACTGTCGTTATTTATGCCTCTAAAGTTTTACGGATCTCCTTGATGAATTCCTGGCTGTTGAGTACTTTTACATCCTTCAGGGATGTAATCAGCGCCAGGTCCTTGGTCATGCGTCCGGATTCGATGGTATCCAGAGTCGCCTTCTCCAGACGATCCGCAAATGTGCAGAGCTCCGGCGTGCCGTCCAGCTCACCGCGCTTTCTTAATGCTCCGCTCCATGCAAAGATGGTTGCTACAGAATTGGTGGATGTCTCTTCACCTGCCAGGTGTTTATAATAATGACGCTGTACGGTACCGTGTGCCGCTTCGTATTCATACACGCCGGAAGGAGATACCAGCACGGAAGTCATCATCGCAAGAGAGCCGAATGCAGAGCTGACCATATCGCTCATCACATCACCGTCATAGTTCTTGCATGCCCAGATAAATCCGCCTTTCGCCTTCATCACTCGTGCTACAGCATCATCGATCAATGTATAGAAGTAGGTGATCCCCGCTTCCTCAAATTTTGCCTTATACTCGGTATCGAAGATCTCCTGGAAAATATCCTTAAAGTTATGATCATACTTTTTGGAGATCGTATCCTTGGTTGCAAACCAGAGATCCTGCTTTACGTCCAGCGCATAGTTAAAGCAGGAACGCGCAAAGCTCTGGATAGACTTGTCCGTATTGTGGATTCCCTGCAGGATGCCGGCGCCCTTGAAATCCTGGATCAGTTCTTTCTGTACGCTGCCATCCTCGCCTTCAAATACCAGATAGCCTTTTCCTGCCCCCGGCACTTTGATCTCAACATTCTTATACACGTCACCGTAAGCATGTCTTGCCAGGGTGATCGGCTTTTCCCAGTTACGTACACACGGCTCGATCCCTTTTACCATGATCGGTGCACGGAATACCGTACCATCCAGAAGAGAACGGATCGTTCCGTTCGGGCTCTTCCACATTTCCTTCAGATCATACTCTTTTACACGTGCTGCATTCGGTGTGATCGTCGCGCATTTTACGGCAACGCCATACTTCTTCGTAGCCTCAGCCGAATCAACGGTTACCTGATCATCGGTCTCGTTTCTGTGTTTTAATCCCAGGTCATAGTATTCGGTCTTCAGATCGATGAAGGGAAGCAGGAGCTCCTCTTTGATCATCGCCCAGAGGATGCGTGTCATCTCATCCCCGTCCATCTCTACCAACGGTGTTTTCATTACAATCTTCTCAGCCACAACTTTATTCTCCTTTTATTATTTTTATACATTTTATCACTCAAACACGCCGTCCGCCACATGTTTTACACCGGCGGGCAAAGCAGGCGTCCTTTCACGGCCTTTGTAACCGATCAGCACGCCGTCTCCGACGATCAGGAAATCGGATGCATTTGCATTGTTTTCCCAGGCCTGGTACCACGGCGTATAGTTAAAGGCATTCTTCCCGATGGACGTTACCGTGGACGGAATCGTTACCTCGCTTAAGCTGTCGCAGTGGTAGAATGCGCCTTCGCCGATATAGGTCAGTCCTTCGGGCAGGTCTGCCGAGACGATCCCGCTTCTCGCAAAAGCAAAATCTCCTATCATCTTAAGCGTTTTCGGAAAGGTAAACTCCGTCAGCGTCAGATCCAGATAATGTGCATGATCTGAGATCAGTTTACCGTCATCCGCAGCCTTCTGTGTTTCTGTAGGCGTCGGCGCAGCAGACTGCGATGCATCCACTACCTGAAAATTGTCCACCATGATATAGGCGCGATCGGATACGACCGGCGCATTGCCGAGTACCACGCCGTCATACGTCACACGAAGGCCGTCATGCTGTTCTCCGGACGCATCCGTATACGTTTCTGCCGCCTGTGTGCCATCGGCATCATAGGATATTCCGGCTTCATTGCCATACGCATCACCTTCATCACCGTTCATCAGCGCCGCCTGGTATTCGGCCCGGAGCGCCTCCGTTTCATCTTCTTCGATCCGTATGGTATATACCGGTGTCTCACTGGTCAGATATTTGTGTTTTTCAGCAAAATCCGCCGCTTCGCAGGTAGTACTGCATACAATATGCAGATCTGCCGGACAGCCGTCAAATGCCGTTTCATGGATATCACGTACACTGTCAGGCACGATCGCCTGCACCAGATTGCTGCAGCCGGAAAATGCCTTCAATGCGACCCGGTTGGTCGGCACCTGCATGGTCACGCTCATCAGGCCTTTGCAGTCCGCGAATGCATATTCCGAGATTTCCGGGATGCCGGGGATCGTTACCACCTTCAGTTCATCACAGCCCCAAAACGCATTCGGACAGATCTTTTCCACGTTTCCGGGTACGGTATAGGCCCCGGACGGACTGCCGGCGCAATACTGGTAAAGCTTGGTCATGCCTGCATTATACAGCGCATGTCCGTTTGCGATCAGATTCTGGTTCGAACTGCTTACATTGATATAAGACAGTGAATCACAGTCTCCGAATACCCCGTTTCCCATTTCACGCACGCCGGATCCGATGTTCACGCTTCGAAGTGAGGAACACCCCATAAATGCAGCATCTTCCAATACTTCCACCGAATCCGGAATAGTAACGGAACGCAATGCCGAACACCCTTCAAAAGCACCCGGACCGATGGTCTCCACCGTAGAAGGGATCGACACCTGTTCCAAAAACACATTATCACGGAACGCATCTTTATGGATCTCTTTTACCCCTTCCGGAATGACCACGGAAGCATCCGATCCGTTATAGGTATACAGGACGCCATTTACCGTATTAAAATCCGCCGCCGAAGATGCATGCGCAAGGTAGATTCCGCCGATCGCCAGTGTCAGCCCCACCGCAGCAGCCGGAAGCAAGAGTATTTTCGCTTTTTTCATTACGCAGCACCTCCTTTCGTTTGCATAAATATCTTATGTCAACTCATCCCTGATCATTTTCTTTTTACATCTGCTACCGGCTTCTTGTCCTTCCAAAGGAACAATACGCAGGCCATAGACAGCATACCGGCCGACAGGAACCACTTCGGTTGAATACCGTCACCCGTCTTCGGTGTGATATCCGCTACACCATGTACAACATTCTGCGTATCCACATAGATGGTATACGGCGAGAAATGCGTTGCCGTAAAGCGCATGCACGGCACGCCGTCGATCGTGGTGTATTGTACGCCAAGCGGCTCCACGGAACCGTTTGCGATAGCCGCAGCTTTGTTATTGCCGGCATACGGTACCAGCTGGTCCGGGATCGGCAGTGTGATGGTTACCGCCAGATTGTTGGCATTGGTCACCAGTCTTGTTCCGGTCGAATCATATAATGAAATATCAAATGCCACATATTTCAAATCTGAGAAACGGTCTCCGTATGCATTACGGAGCGCCTGTTCTACCGCCGCCGTAGCTGCCGCCGAATCGGTTACCTTGACCACAAAATTATCGGTAGATCCGGCTACGGATGCAGTGCCCAGGTTCTTTTTGTTGTTGTCGATCGTTTCCGAAGTGATACGCACTTCCGTTCCGTTGTTTCCGTTATTATCCGAAGACGGCTGCGTCTTATTGGCATTGTTTCCGGATGCAGAGTTATTATTGTTATTATTGTTATTATTGTTTCCGTTCGGCGTCGGTGTTGCCGTAGCATTCGCTGCATTCGCCGATGCGGTAGGCGTAGCATTGGCGCTCTTATAAGTAGCCGTCACCTTTACATCATGTGTCGGCATGATAAAGGTCGTTGCCACGGCATAGGCATTGCTGAAACCGATATCCGCATTGGATGTCGTCCAGCGGTCAAACACCTTACCCTCGGTTGCTGCATATGCGGTAATGGTCACCACTTCACCGGCTTTATGTCTTCCCGTTCCGGCGCCGTTTTCTACCGTGACCAGATAACCCGCTTCATTCTCCGAGGTGGATCCGCGGCCGCCCGTCGGCGTCGCCGTCGGTGTGGATGTCGGTGTCGTCTGGTGCTTATATTCCAGATATTCCCAAACTGCCACAGCGATCACGTTCTCGGATACTGCAGAACCGATCTTATAGCTGGTCGGATGGAAAGACCAGGTATCAAAGGTATATCCGGAATTCGGATGCCGTCCGGAATCCTTCGGATGCCCCGGATCATAGATTGCGCCTCCGTCCGGAACCGTATATTCCATAAAGATCGTGTCATCATCATTATAGAAGGTTACCGAATGAAAACCTTCCGGGATCGGTGATGAGGAATATGCCGCTACAGCAATGATGCCATCCTGCATAACGCGATCCGTGATCTTAAAGGTAGACGGACTGAATTTCCAGCCGATATATTGAACCCCCGGATTCAGTTTGGAATCAGGAATATCAATCTGCGGCAGATATCCGCCCTTCTCTACATTGATCGATTTATACAAAGTCATATCATCATAGTAGAATTTGACTGTATAAATGTCGACGGAATATTTTGCCGTAGCTACGATATCCTGCTTCACGGTCATGGATTCATCAAACGTTTCCGGCTGATAAGACCATCCGACAAACGCATAACTAGGGTTGATCCTGGAAGTCACATCCGTCGGCGGCTGGATATAGGACCCCTCATAAACGGTATCTTCCCGAATAACGCTGCCATCATCATTCTTATAGGTGATCTTATAACTCGGCGTCTCCGCTTTCACGTAAAACGCCATAAACTCACGGTCCTCTTTGATGTTTTGGATCAGATCATATCCGGTAACATCGTCATGATTGATCCATACCCAGCGTTCGAAGGAATAACCGTCATGCTCCGGATAAAGCTTCGGTGTCGGATCGCTCGGCGGAAACTCACCTCTTCCGCTGCTTTCATTCTCATTCACATAGACCTTATACTCATAAAAGATCGTATTATCATCATTACGGAACGTCATCGTAAACGAGGTTCCGATCTCTTCAAAATACAGATTGTCGGTCGTGGAACGGTTTGCCTTCTTTTCCGGTGTGGAATTTCGGTAACCACGCAGAGTGACACGCGCCACATCCGGATCAAACGCTTTGTCTGAAATATCCATGGTATCCGTATTCGGGATCTGGATCGTCACATTCTCCGCACTCTTATAAAAGGCCTCGCTGCAGATCATATCTACACTCTCCGGCAGTTTGACGACATTTGCAAGGCGGCAGTGATCAAATGCGCGTTCCGGTACCGTCTGGATCGTCGTTTTATTCAGGTCAAAACTCGGAACATTTTCACAGCCGCAAAACGCCTCTTCATTCAGTTCACTTACATCTTCTCCCAATTCCACCGGATTATTGACGGTAGAAAGGCATGTGATCACTTTCTTGGTTCCGTTACCCAGATTCTCATACATGATGCCTGTAGAAGCATCATAGTCGAATACACTATTATCGCTTTCAAAGCTCACGCCTCCGGGCTGAAGTGAAGAGCATCCCTGGAATACATTTTTGCCGATTTCCTGACAATCTCCGCCCAGGATCACGCTCTGCAGATTTTCACAGCTGTCAAATGCATAATCCGGCAGACTCTTTACGCCCGGCATACGGATCGACTGTATCCAGTCATTCCCCTTTATGTGATTGGGCGAGATAACCTGCATGCCATTGACGCGTCCGGATACGGAAGGCATAAAGTTATCTTTATTCTCTTCCATTTCACCGGAGAAGAGACCGGCATGATAACCGCCGATATGATGATCCTGCTTGCTCGGATAAACAACATTATCCACACTGTAGATCTTCTCTCTGGAAGCTCCGCCTACATTCAGCGCATCTTCAAAATAAATGAGATTCATCTCATTATTCCGGTTATTGATAAAGGCTTTGGTATCAATGGAAGTTACCTGCTTCGGCAATGCCAGATACATGGAAGAATCACGCAGTTTCTGATCCGAATCGTTCAGACCGCTTCCGTCCCTTAATTTTTTGTTCAGATCTGAAATATCATCATCATAGGAATCATTGATATGCGGATAATCGATCAGGGTGACATCACCGCTGCCGTTATCATACAGCATATGAAGGCCGCCGGAAAAATCTCCGCCTGCAAAATCCGAAACATAACAGATCCTTGTATTGTTCCTGTTAATAAAATTCCGATCCATCGCATACGTATACGGATAGAAGCTGTCAGACACGTTTCCATGGAAATACAGTTTTTTCCCGTTGGTCCGGAAAGCATCTTCAAGGATTGCGTTGACCGCAGAATCCATTCCCCAATAGACATGCTCCAGCTTATCGCAGTTCTTGAATGCGCCTTCTCCGACATTCTGGATGCCTTTGCCCATAAATACGTTTTCAAGAACGGCAGCATTGGTAAACGCCGCATCTCCGATCTCCGTCAGCGAGTCGTTTACCTTGAAATTCCTGATATGATTCAACAAGTCGTTTTCAAAACAGTTTGCGCCGAGATTGGTAAGCTTATAAGACCCGATCTGATCCGGCAGCATAAACGGATCATCCTTGCTGTCGCCGAGATCTTTTCCTTCATCTCCCGGGAAATAGATACAGTTATAAAGCGTTGCCTGCCCCTGATTCGGCCTGTCCGCAATAATATCACAGATATATCTGCAGTCCGTGCCGGCAGCGGCATCGCCGGTATCCTGTCCGACTTCATAATGTCTCGTTTTCATGCCGCTGGAATCTGTTACTTCATAGCAGTACGGAATATAGCTGTTGGTATCATTCGGCACCGCTGTCCAGGTGCAGTACCGCGGTCTTGCATAATGCGCGCTCGGCTGTATCGTCACTTCGTTGGCATCCATCGGCCCCCATACGCAGAAATCCGAATTAGCCACATCACGGAACAGTTTATAATCAAATGCAATAAACTTATTTGTGCCGAAATCTACTTTTTCCAGACCGGAGCACCCGGTAAAGGTGTTATACGGCACCCACTGCCACTGTCCTTTATCGTTTGCTGGCGTGTAGCCACTGCCGAAATCCCGGAATGTGACCGTTTGCAGTCCGCTCCGGTTTGCCAGAACATAATCCCCGATGATCGATTCATAGGTACCGTACTCATCTTCAAAACGGTATTCAAAATCCGTATAGTTTCTTTCTTTCAGCTGATCGGACGGGCTGATGTAATCCGTTGTCAGGATCGGAAACGTAAACTCCGTCATCGTTGCATTGCCGGCAGGCAGCGCAAATGCCGCAGTGCCCAGCGCCACGGAACCATCTTCCGGGAAGGTTACGCCGGAGAGTTTCAGTGTATCATAAAATGCGTATTCACCGATCATTATGCTCAGACCGTCATTCTTCGAGAAATCCACGCCCGGCAAACTGGTACAATCCGCAAAAGCGCCGAATGCGATTCCCGTCAAAGACGCCGGGAATATTGCGCCTGCTTCTCCTACATCACTGATCTCTGATCGTTCTCCGATCGCGCGAAGCGCGGAGCATCCCTGAAAAGCTTCTTTTCCGATAGCGGATACGTTTTTGGAAAGATAAACCGTCTTCAGGTCATCGCAGCCCTGGAACACACGGTTTCCGATCTCCTTAATGCCGTAGAGATTTATGGATTCGATATCGCTGTTCTGAAAAGCCTGATTTCCCAAAAAACCGATCTTATCATCCAGTATCACCTCCGGACAGGAAAGCCCCCGGAATGCATCATCGGCGATGGCATCGATCTTTTTCCAGGAATTCGCTGCGATACAGAATTTATTCTGATCCAGCGGATCACTCCAGTTTCCTTCCACATGCTGATAGATATACAGCTCGGAATCCGTATCCGGATATTGTTCGTTTCCGGTCCTGCTTGTAGTACCATTCAAAACTTTACGTACCGCACAGCCGCTGTGATCGTTACTGTCACTGAAAAAACGGGAGATGCTCTCGTCATCTTTGATCTGCGTTGTTCCGTCTTCCGTAGATTTCAGATAATTTCTCAGAAGATCAAATTTAAAATCCTGATGATCGATCTCCTGACCATCGGAATCTATTTTAAAGGAATCCACATATCCGTCATCCTTCGCCGGAAGAACAAAATATCTGTTCTTCATATTTTTTACAAATCTTTCGTAAACATCCTTATCCGGTCCGTCATATTTCATCGAGAGAACCTGCGGAACCTTTAAAGTTGAATCGACCGCGCCGGGATTATAATCACTGATCACGCCATGAGAAGCCGCGTCATAACACTCAAACTGGGAATCCAGCATATAACCGGTTGCGCCCTCGTAAATACAGAAGGACCAGTCTTTTTCCGAATGTGTCAGCGGATCATAGGTCAGAAAATCTTTACCGGACAGTTCCACGTCACCATTTCGTGAATCTGCGGAAGCCGCGCTGTAATCCATGGTATTGGACGGCGCCCAGTTCGGATCCAGCGCTTTTGCCACGCCGGATTTATCCCCCGGGATTGCCGCGATGATCAGGGAGCTGGCCAGACATACGCCTGCAACGCTCCTGCGGATCGTCTGCTTCATTTTAGAAGTCATTTTATTCGAAGTCATTTTATTTTTTCCGGATTTTTTTTCCGTTCCTGTTGCAGATTTCGCATTTGCATTGGAATTCGCCTTTACTGCCCCATTCTTCGGAACAGAAGATTTTGCGGATGCAGAAGTACTGCCTGTCGAAGACGCAGATCTTACACCGGATGTCGTCCCGCTTTTCGATGCCGTACGGTTCCCCTGAGCCGCTTTTCTGTGCGCCTCTGCGATCCTTCTTTTCTGTTCTTCCGTCAGTCTTCTGTTATCTGCCATAGGATTCTTCCTCCCTTACACCTTCCGTTCCGGAGATGCAGTTTACCGGATTTTTTTTGCCACAACTACAAACCGTCCGTTTTGTTCCTGATAATCACAGGTGGATAACGTCAGCAGCCGGTCGCCGTATGTTGCAGTTACTCCGGTATCATAAAACGATTCTCTTGCCATCTCGCGCATATACGAATTAAATTCTTCCTCGGACTGCGCATCGATGAACTGGTAATACTTAAACCGCACTTCATCCGCGTCGTAAACACGCGAACGGAAGGCATACATCACCTGGTATGTGCCTTCCTCATAGATCGTATCAAACTGTATATACGGGTGTTTCTCATAATAGCGCTCCGACTCATACTCGCCCAGCTTCGAAAACATCCTTCCGCTGGTCAGATGGTGCCCGTAAATGATATAGTTATCATTCCCCCGGGTGATGTCGCAGTTGCAATCCAAAAACAATGCCCCCGCCTTTTCTTCCTTCCGGTCAAAGTTATGGGTCAGGTAGTAGCTGTTATCTTCTGCCTGCATGACCGGATAATCAATAATTGTATCGTCAATTTTGACCCATCCGATTAGGTCTTTGTTCAAATTATACAAAGTTTTATACTTATCCAGGATCTCAAGCTTCACTTCCCTGCCGTTTTCATCGGTCAGAGTGGCGACATAAGCATCCTCATCGTGCATGCCGACCAGTTTATCCGAACCGACCAGATGGGACAGATCCTGTCCCCGGTCATCGCCGCGTTCTGCTTTCAGATAATACAATGCATAATACCCGAACGCACTTAACGCTAAAAGAACAAAAGCGAAGACAACCAGTTTGCGCCGTTTCTCCGCTTTTTTCATCTCCTGCAGGATCAGTTTGCGCATCTCCGGATCATAATCTTCCAGCCGCTTGGGCTCCTTCGGTGTTTCCACCGGAGCCTTCCGCTTTGGATCTCCGCTTTGTCTGCGGCCTTTCGATCCTTCTGAGCTGCCCATAGCTTAGCCCTTTACTACAATATTTACGATCTTGCCCGGTACATAGATCTCTTTTACGATCGTTCCCGCAAGTTTATCACCCAGCGCTGCCTTGCCGGCGGCAATGGCGCTGTCCTTATCCACATTCTTATCGATCGTGATGGTCGCTTTTACCTTACCATTGATCTGTACGGCGATCTCCACTTCGGACTCATGCATCTTGGATGCATCCGCCACCGGCCACTTTGCATTGAACACGCTGTCGTTATGGCCCAGTTCCTGCCACAGTTCTTCCGCGATATGCGGAGCGAACGGAGCCAGCAATACCACTGCATCCTCCAGCGTCTGCCTGTCCACGCCGCCGTTCTTGGTCAGATCTACCAGCTTGTTGTTGTACTCCATAAAGCCGGAGATCACAGTATTTAAGCTGAATGCATTCAGTCTGTGATCGATATCGTAGATCATCTTGTTGCGGATGCGCTCCAGTTCCGGAGTTGCCGCCACATTCTTGTCCTTATTCTCCTGTACCATGGTCCAGAAACGGGCCAGGAAACGGTATACGCCGTCGATGCCTCTCGGATCCCACTCGCTGTCCAGCTCAGGCGGTCCGACGAAGAGTTCGTACATACGCAGGGAATCGCAGCCGTAATCCATTACCAGTTCATCCGGACTCACGACATTACCCTGGGACTTGCTCATCTTGACCGGCTTATCGCCCCATTTCTCGGTATCCGCTGCCTTCTTCAGGATCATACCCTGATTGAACAGACGGGTAAACGGCTCATCAAAATCTACCACACCGATGTCCTTTAAGAACTTGGTGTAGAAACGGGAATACAGCAGATGCAGCACGGCATGCTCCACGCCGCCGACATACATATCTACCGGCAGGTATTTATCTGCCTTCTCACGGCTTACCAGCGCATCATCATTGTGATTGTCCACATAGCGCAGGAAGTACCAGGAAGAACCTGCCCACTGCGGCATGGTATTGGTCTCTCTCTTCGCCGGCTTTCCGCACTTCGGACAGGTGGTATTTACCCAGCTGTCGATGGCTGCCAGCGGTGATTCGCCGGTGCCGGTCGGCTCGTACTTCTCTACATCCGGCAGAAGCAGCGGCAGCTGATCCTCCGGAACCGGAACGCAGCCGCAATCCGGGCAATGCACGATGGGGATCGGCTCGCCCCAGTAACGCTGACGGGAGAATACCCAGTCACGCAGCTTATAGTTCGTGGTCTTCTTGCCGAAGCCCATCTTTTCGATCATCATCGGCGCTTCTTTCTTAAGCACTGCCGATTCCATACCATTCCAGTCACCGGAATTGATCATGGTACCGCTGGCTTCGGTATAAGCCTCTTCCATATTCTCGATCTCTTTGCCGTCTTTTGCAATGACCTGGATGATCGGCAGATCAAACTTCTTTGCAAATGCAAAGTCACGGTCATCGTGTGCCGGTACGCACATGATCGCGCCGGTACCGTAGTCTGCCAGTACATAGTCGGACAGCCAGATGGGTACCTTCGCGCCATTCAGCGGATTGATCGCATAAGAACCGGTAAATACGCCGGTCTTTTCCTTATCCTGCATACGATCCACGTTGGATTTCGTGGAAGCCTTGTAGATATAGTCATCTACCGCCGCCTTGGTCTCGGCAGTTGCAAGCCCTGCAGCCAGCTTGTGCTCCGGAGCAAGAACCATAAAGGTTGCACCGTAAAGAGTATCCGGACGTGTGGTATATACCGTGATCGCATCGTCACGGCCGTCGATCTTGAAGTTGACCTCTGCGCCGTAGGAACGGCCGATCCACTCGGTCTGCATCTTCTTTACCTTCTCCGGCCACTCCAGCTTGTCCAGATCATCCAGCAGTCGGTCTGCATAAGCCGTGATCTTGAGCATCCACTGCTTTAGATTTTTCTTGGTCACTTCGGTATGGCAGCGCTCACACTTGCCATCAACCACTTCTTCGTTCGCCAGACCGGTCTTGCAGGAAGGACACCAGTTGATCGGCATCTCCTTTTCATAAGCCAGACCTTTCTTGAACATCTGTACAAAGATCCACTGGGTCCACTTGTAAAACTTCGGATCCGTGGTATTTACTTCGCGGTCCCAGTCATAGACAGCAGCGATCTGTCCCAGCTGACGCTTGATGTTCGCCACGTTCTGTGCAGTCGAAACCGACGGATGCACACCGTTTTTGATCGCATAGTTTTCTGCCGGCAGACCGAATGCATCCCAGCCCATGGGATGGATCAGATAATAGCCGTTCAGCATCTTATAGCGGCTCCATACATCCGAAATAACGTAGCCTCTCCAGTGCCCGACATGCAGGCCGGAGCCGGACGGATACGGGAACATATCCAGACAGTAATACTTCGGTTTCTTACCGTCATCCACATTTACCGGATGCTCATTCCAGTAATTAGTCCACTTTTCTTCGATCTCACGATGATTATACGGTACTGCCATTTTGTTTCTCTTTTACCTCGCTTGTATATATTATTATTTTTTTTACGTTATTTATTCTGGTTCCTGCGCTGCTCACGAGCCTTCTTCTCTTCTTCGATCCGTTTTTCTTCCGGTGTCTGATAGCGCTCACGCAGATAATTTGCATCTTCGGATGTGGTGCCTTCCTTGCACACATTGGTGCCATCGCAGAACTCGATCACCCAGTAATGCACACCATTTCTCTCCGAATGTCCGACACCCATCAGGGTCCATCCGGAGTACAGCACTACATTCGACAGATCCTGTCCCGGTTTGCTCCACTCTTCAATGACTTCCGCAACGGAACCGGTGTAGCTCTTGTAACGCAGCTCACGGAAATAATGACGCGGCACATTGTAATCGTCAAGCACGCTGTCGCCGTTACGTCCGTCCGGGCGGATTCGGTTGTATCTTCTCGGCATCTCATCGGCTCTTACCTGGGCTGCATCCAGGATCGGCATGGTATTCTCCAGCGCCGTCTTGCCGTTTGCCAGACGATATTTATTGATCGCCGCATGCAGATCCCACCGCAGCTGGTCATCCATATTCTTGCCTGCAGAAGTATTGCTGTTCGAAGACGGTGTTGTCGTCTGCGGCTTCGGTGCCTGTGCCACCGCGCTGCGGCCTTCCGCCTTGCCGCCATTCATGTAATGCATATAATACTGCGTCAGGTCATCCCCAAAGGCTGCCTGTAGATCTGCGTAGTTGGCTTTGTATGCCTGCACGTCAAACTCGGCATTTCCCTGGCGTCCTTCCGCCATGCCGCAGTTTACGAAATGAGCAAACAGCAGGTCTTCATCGTTGCCGCATGCTGCTGCTACATCCGGATATTTGTCTGCATAATATGCCGCATCAAAGATCGCCGCATACTCTGCCGGCACCTCTGCGGATACGCTCAGCGGCTCCAGATTCGTAAAGATCACTCCTGTCAGCATAGCTGTAGCCAGCGCTCTTCCGATCCCGTTTTTCATGCCTTTTTTGACCATGATATATATTCCTCCTTAAATATAAGAAATAATATAAGAAATATTATTATTGTAAACCATTCTATTATACAGACGCTCGCGGTTTATTGTCAACCCTAATCAGAGTAGCCTGCAGGTATACAAAGGATCTCCCCGTCTCCGGCAACACGCCGGAACGCATCCGCAACCTCCGCCGAAGCCACCTCGTCCAGACGGTCTCCGGCGATACAGAAATATCCGTAGGCCGGATACGCTTTGCAAAGTTCCTCCATCGTCTGGTTTTCTTCCGTTTCATAACTGTCATAACAGGAATCGGTCTTCGGGAAGAATGCCACATCCGGCCGGAAATACAGCATCAGGTATTCCGGATCTTCCTGTGCGTACAGATACAGTGAATTTGCCGGCACATTTTCAAACTTAGCAAGCCACGCAGCTTTTTCTTCCTCGTATTTACTCGTTTGATATACACTCAGATGCTGCACGGCCAGATTGCCGGTCGATAAAAGCATAAATACCGCTGCCAGTGCAGGAATATATGCGACCGCTTTCTTCTGCCGGATTTTTTCCCATGCCATATCGTTCGTGAGCAGGACCAGTCCCGTAAAATAGATCCCTGCCACCGGCGCAAAAAAACGGTAATAAAAGATATCCATTGTTGAAAAGAACCGGATCACGATAAACATCGCATCATACAGCACCGCAAATGAAAGCAGCACAAGTGCTTCCCACCGTTTCTTTTTTACCGCGAAAATCATGGCCAATACCGTGATCGCAAGCAGGCACATGGTTCCTACGGCTCCCCCCAGGTATTGAAACGGTATGGTATCGGATAAGAAAAACAGATTCTTAAACTCGGTGCCGAGGGCGCGTACCAGCTGCTTTAGCAGTACGGAATAACTCTCGTTAAACTCTTCCCGGGCGATCCCGGTCCCGTAACCGCACATCTTCTTATTGTATTCCAGATAAAGAAGCACGCTGATCCCGGATACCATACAGGTCGCAAAAGAGAGAATAAAGCTCTTCTTGACGTTCTTTTCTTTTCGAAACACAAGCCGGTAAAGCCGCAGCGCAAAGATCATTCCCGCAAACACCACGCATACCGCGCCGAAATAACGTACCGTAAAGGCCGTAAACGAAGTCACGAACATCAGCACATACGGCATTACCTTTTCCGGCTTGCGGATACTGTCATAAGCGCAGACACAGAAACAAAAGAGCAATACTGAAAAGACCGATTCACTCCATGTATACAAAAAAAGCTGGAACACTCCGGGATTGAAAAAGAATAAAGAACAGAGCACCACCCGCTCCTTCCAGCGTACCGCAGCGATAGCGATCACCAGAGCCACTGCCAGTATGCTCAGAACTTTAGATGCCAGATACAGATCACTGATATGAAATACAGCTGATGTCAGCGCGATCAGCGCAGGATACCCCACCGGCCAGGCCGCAAAATGCTTATAGCCGCCCGCTGCTCCGTCCACATTAAATCCGTAACCGGAACGCAGCGCATTCGCTTCTCTTAAATAGTTTGCCGAATCATGGGAAATATAGAAATCCTGAAAATATGCCTCATGCATAAGGATCGCGGCATACAGGATCACAAAAACTACAGAATATACGATATATCCGTACCTAGTCAAAAACGCAGTCAGCTTCTCTTTCATAGGATCCCGCTCAGTCTTCCTTTCCCGGTAAAATGGATCCTTTGATCAGGTATCTCGGCCGGTGCTTGGTCTCCGTGTAGATCTTTCCGATATATGCCCCAAGTACACCCATAGAGATCATAAGAATGCCTCCGACCATCCAGATGGAGATCACCGTTGTCGTATAGCCCGGCTGATTGGCGCCGAGAAAATACGTGATCACACTGTGCAGGATCATCCCGAGAGAAAAGATAAACATAAGAGCGCCGACCGTTCCGATCAGCTTCAGCGGCCGGTCGCTGAAGGACGTAATGCCATCCAGCGCAAGCGTCAGCATCTTGGAAAACGTATACTTGGACTGTCCCTTCTGCCGCTCTTTCACATCAAAATACACCGTATCAGAAGGATACCCCATATACGGGATCAGTCCGCGCAAAAACAGATTGGATTCTCCGTACTCCGAAAGGGACCTTACGGCATCCGCCGACATCAGCCGGTAATCGGCAGAGTTCGACTTGATGTCCGCTCCAAGCAGATGCATCAGTCCGTAAAAACCGCCCGCCGTCATCTTTTTGAAAAAGCCGTCCGCGCTCCGGTCATTCCGTACGCCGTATACAACTTCATATCCTTTTTTGTACGCCGCCAGAAAGTCATCCATGGCCTCGATATCCTGCTGCAGATCGGCATCGATCGTAATGACGGCATCACAAAACTCTGCCGCCGTCAGCATGCCGGCCAGTAGTGCATACTGGTGTCCCACATTCTTCAGCAGGTCAACCATATAAAAATGAGGATTTTTATGACAGATCTCATGTAAATAAGCTGCCGTCCTGTCTTTGGAACCATCATTGGAAAACAGTACAAAACTCTTTTCCGAAACAACGCCCTTTTCGATCAGGCTGCTTAATTTATGCTCCAATGCTTCCGCAGAATCCGGAAGCGCTTCTTCTTCATTATAACAGGGAACCACGATCCCCAATATCGGTTTCTCTTTCACACTCATAAAGGCATTCTAACAAATCTGACCAAAAATAACAATATCCAATCGTTCCCTTTACTCATACATTAGCTGCCGGTCGGAACGGTACAGGATGTACTGCTGTGTTTCATATACTGCTTCCATCTGTGCTCCCCGCTCTTTGGCAAGATCCAGCGCTTCCGTATCTTCTTTTGCCAGCAGGATCAGCGCCTTTTCATTGTCCTCTTCACCGTAGATCCCCAGCGGATTGACATACCCGAGTACATGATAGGGTTCAAAATACCAGCCCCCCGGAACGAAACTGCCGTCCGCGGTCATCGCCACCGCCAGCACATAGGACCAGTCCCCGTAGAGATAGGAATACCCGTTTTCTGTAAGATACTGCGCAATCTCTTTTTCTTCCGTCATCTTCGGATGCAGCGCTTCCCATACGCTCGGCAGATAAGATCCCAGATAATTTCCGGTAAGGAACACTGCCAGCACTATACCGGCTGTTTTTCTTTTTTCGGAATTTTCCCATACATAATACAGGCACAAGGCGCTCAAAGGATACCAGGTAAAATAATAGATCGGGCGGACCACGATATTAAACAGGCATCCGGGAAGCAATACGCCGAGAACACCGATCCAGAGCAGTACCACGACGTACAGATAGGCATCTTTTCCCTTCGCCCGAAGAACTCGGACCGTAGTATATACAACCCCAGCAACAAGCATAAGCGCAAACAGTCCCAGCACGAACGAAACCAAGCCATGTTTAGCAAGTGCTGCAGGATCCAGTCCCATAGTTCCCAGCAACGATACAAAGGAGATCTTGATCCCCTCCAGAGTATCTTTTGTATCTCTGGAAGAAGTGTTTCCGTACACATTGTGATGCGCCGGTTTCAGGACCAGTTTGATAAAGACGAAGCCCGCCGCATTGGAAACGGCATATCCGAGACATTTACAGCCCCGCATGATCTCTTCTTTGACCAGTTTCTTATTTTTCTTAAACGCGATGATCTGGCGAAGCGCCTCCACACATCCAAGCGGCATGATCATGACCGCCGTCTGCCGCAGACTCTGCATCCCGGTCGCAAAGCAGAGTATCAATGCCAGCAGATACATCACGGGTGAATACTTCTGTTCCCGGTTATCTCTCACATAACAGCCGTATACGATAAACAGCGTGAGCAGATAACTGGCGTAATACGCCGTACACAAAAAGAAGATCTGCCCCTGCTGGGTATGCACGATATCATAGCCGATCATTCCGCCGAGCAGCAAAAGCAGTGACAGCAGAACAGACGGCAGGCCCTTGTCCTTCCGCATAGGCTGCAGCATCCACAGCCATGCCGCGCCGATCATAAGCGTCAGCAGTGTGACGGCCAGTGCCATGGAGAAACAGAGCTTTCCCGTCAGGCCATAAAAAAATGCCGTCCATACGGGAGAGGCGATCACGAAATACTGGTTTCCGAATACCCAGCCTTCGGGAAAGAGTTTTTTCTGTTCCCACATCAGTCTGGCGGGATACAGATCCACAAACATATCCGAATCGCAGAATTCCGGAAATAACTTAAAATTAATGATCAAAAAGGATAACAAAAACAGGATGCAGCCAAAGGCTGCACCTGTCATTGTAATGTATTGGTTTTTGCTTAACTTTTGCTTCATTCTT
>JAFWRC010000272.1 GCA_017508825.1 Lachnospiraceae bacterium | reverse complement strand
GCTCTACTGGGTAACATACTGCTGGGTGGGAAGTGAGGACATCGACGATGAACTGTATGCGGAACTGATCGGGAAGACGGAAGAGGAGCTGGAAGTATACGATTTCAATGCTTTGGATGCAGCCAGGGATGCAGAATTTGATCCGGTCAATGTGATCAAGATGATCTATGCGGCACTGGAAAGCAGAAGGCATATGAGTAATCTGCCCTGTGACTTCAGCGGGCATTTCGTGGATGATTTTAAGGCGGAGGGCTGGCAGACCATGTACAACTTCCTGGAAGAGTGCGGCTACAAGGTAAGCAAAAGGGAATGGGCGATCGTGGGCGGTACCAGTGACCTGTATGAAAAGGATGAAGAAGAGGAGGAAGACTGATGGATAGCAGAACGATATCGGAGAAATACGCGAAGATCGGAAAGTATCTGATCGAGAATGTCGGAGAACTGAGCCATCTGGAAGGCGAGAACATCATTTATCTGTCCAGCACCCACGCCAAGAAAGCAAACCGCAAGAAGGTGCTGGGGCAGTGCGAGAAGGTGGCGGATAAGAATAAGTGGGCGATCCCCTGCGACTTTACGATCACGCTTTTTGAGCCGAATCTGGAAGGTCTGTCGATGGAGCAGATCGTGGTGGTGATCTGGCATGAACTGCTCCACGTGGGCGTGGATGATGATAACAAATGGATTGAGCCGCATGACCTGAACGATTTCAAGATGATCATCGAAAAGTTTGGAGTGAAGTGGTCGGTTCCGGGTACGGTGATCAATGACAAGGTGGTACTCATGGCAGCGGCGGAAGGAAGAACAGAATGAAGTCCATCCTGCAGGATAAGAAAAGCGGGTGCTGTTATATCTGCGAACACTGGCGGGGCGACGACAGTATGAAAAGGGATCTGGAGGAGCACCATATCTTCTACGGTCCCAATCGTTGCTTGTCGGAACGGTACGGCCTGAAGGTGATGCTCTGCCGGTACCACCATCAGGGCGATATCCATGGGGCACAGGATGCGATACACAACAATCCGGACAGGACGAACGACCAGCGATTGAAGGCGATCGCGCAGCGTGCCTGGGAGAAGCGCTTTGCAAAGGCCCTGGCAGGGACGGAAAAAGCGCATGAAGAGTTCCGGGCGGTCTTCGGGAAAAATTATCTATAGGAGAACAAAAAAATGGCAACGAATTATTATCAGAGGTATCTGGCGGAAGGCAGATGTACAAAATGCGGAGGATATCTGCCGGAAGGATACAGGTATAAAGAGTGTGATTGCTGCAGGGAACACAAGAAAGTGGTGAGAAAGAGAAAGAAGGCAGAAGCGGATGCAAGAAAAGAAGCAGGGAAAAAGGCAGCCAAAAAACCTGGCTATACTTTGGACGAATTATCCCGTATGGCGAGAGAACGGGGAATCAGCTACGGGCAGCTCGTATGTGAGCTGGATGGAAGCAGATCGTGAATTGAAAAGAACAAGATGCCCGGTATGCGATGCGAAACACTACTGGACAAGACCGGATCGTAAGGAACTCCATGAAAAGGGGGAGCTTCGGATCAACTGCCAGTGTGGAGAGCATTACTGGGTAGTGATCAATAAGAACGGAAGAGGAACGCACATCCGGGCGAACAGGAGGGAAGAATGAGCGAATGGATAAAGTGTGACAAATGCAACAAAATTACCCAAGCTGATAGCAGCGGAGATAAACGCTATAAAATCGGGGTAGATGGTTTTGATGGATATTCAGTATTTCATCTGTGTGAATGGTGTTTAAGGTCATTTTATTTAGATTTCTTAGGGTGGGAATGGAATGATAACGAAAGTCAGTATGTGCCACAGGAAAGTGAGGTGAAGCATGAGTGACAAGCAAAAATTAGAAAAAATCCGGCAGACTATAGATGATCTCGACAAAGAGGTGTCTGACAAAGAAGTAACAAGGGATTATTGGGAAGGCTTTTGCAAGGTGCTTAATGCAGTTGAGGCAGTGCTGAATGAAAACTCTGATTGATTATCTCGGATCGGAAATACAATACAATGATAAGCATGGAAAATTCAAAAGCAAAAATCTCACATCAGTTATGTTTTATGAGTTGTGGGATATATGTTGCACAGTGAATCGTGGTTATGCACAAGATACTATATCGAAAGATGTAGCCGATATTTGCAAGAAATACGGGTTGTCAGTTCGAGAAGAAGGTGTTGGATGGCGAGTAAGGAGGGACAATGATAAAAGTACAATGTGACAGATGCAAGAGAGAGATAGAGCCCAATGGGGACATCGGATACATGTCGTGGTGTTTTAAGAAGGGAGTGGACGGAGATCTGGGGGAGAACATCCTGGAGGGGCAGCACTTCTGCGAACGGTGCATGGATCGGATCATGTACATCATCTGTAATTTTGATAATGAAGAAAAGGAAGAGAAGATTCGGAACGAAAAGCCGGAGAAAAAGCCGTATGAGAAGCCGGAGATCATCGAAGTGAAGAAAAGGAACACAGGCTGCCGGCTGGATGGTTTGATCAAACGAAAGATCCTCGAATTAAGTGAGGAAGGAAAGAACGCGAAAGAGATCGCGGAAGAAATGAAGATGGATTATAAGCAAGTGAAGAACTGCATATATTACGAAAGAAAGAAGGCGGGCGGATGATGTATTGTGCAGGAGCGGAGCCGGCCGGGATCGACTGGAGCGAGTTGGAGGAGCGGAGAGAGCATCGGAAGGCGATCGTAAGAAAAAGCCAGCGGAAACGCAGAGCAGAGGCTGTGGCAAACGGCCTCTGCTGTCAGTGCTGTCGGGGCGTACCGGCACCGGGGCGCAAGAGCTGTCCGAAGTGCCTGGAACAGGCACGGGATAGGATGAAGAGAAAGCGGATTTCTTCTATATAATGCAGTCGAATTGAATAGCCGGGGGCGCAGGCCTTTCAAAGTGCTATATAAGTATATTAAAGTTAGGGACAGAGTGGATGGCGTACAGAGAGTGGATCTATAGATCTTCATGGGGAATTGAACATGTGTATCAATACAAGGGCACATGGGGAGGGAAGCATGAAAAGAGGGCTGACCATGAGAAGGCTACCAGGGAGCAGATCAAAAGACAGAACCAGAGGAACAAAGAGAACCGGGTGAGGAGAACCATCCAGCTCAACTTCCGCCCGGGGGATCTGTGGCTGACACTCAAATACCCAAAAGGGACACGCAAACCGATGGATGAGGTGATAGAAGACTTCCGGAGATTCACAGACAGGATGAGGAAACTGTACAAGAAGCAGGGGATCGCGTTCAAGTACATGTACCGGATCGAGATCGGAAAGCGCGGGGGCATCCATGTGCATATCGTAATGAACCGGCTGGATGACCAGAGGGCCGATCTGATCATCTCGGATGCTTGGACAAGAGCAAGGGGGATGACACCGATCGAGGATATGCTGTTGGATGGTCTGTGTCCTGCGGATGGTCTTGCGCATCTGGATCACGTGCGGGCAGTGGGCAATGGCAAGGAGCTGGCGGAGTATCTGGTGAAAGAGCAGCCGGACACGCTGGAGGATGGGACGAAGCTGTCAAGGGATGAGATCAAAGCAACCTGCAGGTATGGGAGCAGCCGTAACATTGACCGGCCGGTGCCGGAGGTAAAGATATACAATCACTGGACACTCCGCAGATTGATCGAGCTGGGAGCAGAGGGACTGAATACCCAGCCGAACCGCTATAGGACGGAAGGCTATTCAGTGGACAAAGACACCTGGGTACATGGGATCAATCCGTATACCGGGTTGTCTTATTTGTGTTACTTTGAGATACCGACAGGGAGGAGAAAGATAGATGGCAAGAAGGAGTAAGAAGACGGGAAAGTGGGCAATCGGTACGCACGCATTTTATGCGGCACTCCATTTTGCGTACCAGTACAATGACTGGAAAAAAGAATTGTCCGGATTGACAGACACATCAAAAGCAATACAGTACAGCGATATGCCAAAGGGCAACATCAATCCGGATCCTACCGGGGATCTGGTGGAGCGCAGAGAATCGCTGGTGCGGAATGTGGATTTGGTAGAGCAGTGTGCTAAGGAAGCAGACGGGGAACTGTATCAGTGGATTATGTGGGGAGTAACGAACGAGGATGTGACATTTAATACCCTGAAGGTGCTGAAAGGGATCCCGTGCGAGCGTGATACTTACTACGACCGCCGGAGGAAGTTTTACTACCTGCTGAGTAAAAGACTGGGGTGGTGAAAAAAGTTCCGCACTCACGGGGCGTATTTGTGTGTTAAAGTGATAGTGTCGGAAGATGTGGAAAGAGATTTCCAAACGACAAACTGATTTTTCCCTTTCGTGGACGTAGGAGATGCAAATGCGTTTTCTGCGTCCATTGTTTTATAAAACAACACCCTGGTATAAGACCAGGTAGTTACAGGACATAGTACTGGTCAAGAGACTATACTGTACTGGAATTATATATAAGGGCGGCAGCAGTTGTGCAGGAGAATTGAAAGCAAAAAAGAATGAAACGAAACAACAGACCGGATCACGACGGGCCACAGCGTCAGGAGTTCGAGCGGAACAAAAAGAAGATATTTATGTCACGCAGAACTTGCGGAATCTGCGGGGGTGAGGTGGACTTTTCCATCCCCTACCCAGAGCCGATGTCTGCCTGCATTGATCACATTATTCCAGTCAGCAAAGGCGGACATCCAAGTGACCTGCAAAACTTGCAACTGGCCCACAGAAAATGTAACCGGGAGAAGTCGGACAGAGTCAACTTCAAAGCAAGGCAGAATGTAGCGAAAGAAGAAACAATAACGAATCGGAACTTGCCGCAGTCCAGGAATTGGACAGCGTACCGTTCGGAATAGTAAAGCGAAAAGAGAAAGACCGGCAGGGATAAGGAGCAAAGATCAGTATGCGGATGGATCGGTCAGGCCGCGCAAGGGTGGGGGTAGGCCTCCCCCCGGGTACCGCCGGCGGACTTCCCCCGCCCCACTGTACAAATTTCTCGCTGAAATCAGAGGATGAAACAAAATGGCAGCATACAAGGGTATCGAATACCTGCGTCGCAAGCAACAGCAGAGGCAGGAACGTGTAAAAACCAGATATAAGTACTACGAGATGAAGATGAAACGCATGGATCCGTCTCCGATCATCCCGACAGAGATGAAAGAGGCATACAACACGGTTCTTGGATGGTGTACGAGGGCAGTAGACTGCCTGGCGGATCGGCTGCATTTCCTTGGGATAGAAGAGGATGGCGATATCCTGATGATGGACGATATCTTCCGGGTGAATAATCCGGATATTCTGTTCGATAATGCGATTTTGTCGGCGCTGATCGGATCCTGCAGCTTTCTGTATATCATTCCGCAGGGGCCGGAAGAGACACCGAGGATCCAGGTGCTCGACGGACGGAACGCCACAGGGGAGATCGACCAGACAACTGGGCTGCTGACGGAAGGTTATGCGGTTTTAGAACGGGATGATGACAACGAAACGGTGTTGATCGAAGCCTATTTTACGGCTGGAAGGATCGAAATCAGGGAAAAAGGGGTGAAAACTCCGAAAATTATCAAAAATGCAGCGAATTATCCGTTGCTGGTGCCGGTGATCCACAGGCCGGATGCGGCGAGGCCGTTTGGACACAGTCGGATCACAAGAGCCTGCATGAATCTTCAGGACAAAGCGCGGCACACGATGACCAGAGCAGATGTATCGGCAGAGTTCTATTCGTTTCCGCAGCGTTATGTGCTGGGCCTGGATGAAGATGCAGAGCATTTTGATAACTGGAAGCAGACGGTTAAAACGATGCTGGATTTCCGTGCCGGTGAAAACGGCGATAAAGTCACGGTAGGACAATTTGCACAGCAGAGTATGGATCCGCATATCAATCAGCTGAAATTATACGCATCGGCCTTTGCAGGTGAGACGGGAATGACATTGGACGATATGGGTTTTCCTTCCGAGAATCCTTCTAGTTCCGAAGCAATCAAGGCAGCGCATGAGAATCTTCGCCTGGCATCAAGAAAAGCACAGCGCAATTTTGGCACCGGATTTATGAATGCAGGATTTCTTGCGGCGTGCGTACGAGACAATGAAACGTATGACAGAGAGGTGCTTGCGGAAGCGAGGTGTAAATGGGCACCAATCTTCGAGCCAGATCTGACCGCAATATCGCTGATCGGCGACGGCATACAGAAACTTGCGCAGGCAGCGCCGGGATATATCGGATGGGATAACCTGCAGGGACTGACGGGAATTGAAAAGAGCAAGGATCCTTTTGAGGTAAAGAGTATTGGATGAATCCACGGAAGAACTGAAAGCGAATATGGAAAAAGCCTTCGCAGAGAGGGTGGAGGCAGATCAGAAGCTGACGGCTCTGGCGGATCATCTGAACAGCGGAAAAGGAACCTATGTGACGGCTGAACAGTACGCTTATGAGACTGGAAAGGTGCTTTCCGGTGTCTTCCGGGAGCAGATCACAGAAGAAAAACTGCTGGAAGGCGTGTTCACAAGGGAGTTTGTGCAGGAAACGATCGAGCCACTGCTGAAGGACGATCACAAGATTGTTTCTACTATGGCAGCGGTAGCTCAGGAAAACATCAACACGGCAGCAGGCGAGCATATTCAGCCACAGAAAGCAGATTTCAATCAGGATCGCGCCGATGGTTTCGCGACCAAGATGGACGGCAAGACGATGGAAGAGGCCGGGTGGATGCTCGGATCTCCGGTGACGAACTTCTCGCAGTCCATCGTGGATGAAACGATGATCAAGAACGGAAAAGTGCTGGCGAAGGCTGGAAAAGCGGCGATAATCAAGCGCCAGGCAGAAGCAAAGTGCTGTGATTGGTGTCTGAATAAGGCAGGAACCTATGATGCCACGAACCGCGAAGCGTACCAGCGCCACCGGGAATGCAGATGCGAGATCGAGATGCATCTGGATGGAAGTGTTAAGCGGCAAGAGGATTGGAAGAAGAACCGGTGGAAAGAACAAAAAGAAAACATAAGAGCCGCCAGTCTTGCAATAAAGCAAGAGCATGAAATGCGACGAAAGGAAATTATATCGTCGATAAGCCAACATTACGAAAGGATAGAGACGGTAGGTGTAGGATTTCCGGAAAACAGATATGCAGAAATAACAGTTCATCGTGTTAAAGGAATAAAGAATGAAGTTTTTATATCTGAAAAAGCGAATGCCAGCCTGAGAATTATAAAGAATATTGATCATGATGTATCATACGCAATTAAGGCATATGGCGGTGATGTAAACAAAAGGCCTCGCATAGTGGTTGTTGCTCCGGAAGAGTTAAAAACAGGAGTATTCGCTAAGTATGACGAAATTAATAATACGATATACGCAATACCTCAAACAGGCGACAGAAGAAAGATACTAGAATTGCAAAAAGATGCTGGAGGCGTTTGCGCAAACAATCCCAAGGCCACTATGTTTCATGAAACTTGGCATTGGATGCAAGCGCAAGATTATAGAAAAAATGTTGCACCGATACAACAGAATGGTCATGCTGAATACATGGAAACAGTATCAAACAGAAGCAAGGAGCGGCTTGACAAGGCTGGAATCAATGAATATAATGTAGGCAAGATAAGTGGATATGCAAGAATCAAATATGGTATTGGCAGGTTCGATGAAGCGGAAGCTGAATATAATACTTTACAAGCACTAAAGAGGTAAAAAGCAATGATGGTTATGCCGAAGGATATAAAAGAACTGGAAAAAATATTTGAACAATATCTTGAGGGGTGTCATTTATCAAAAAATGCTCCTGAAAGTGCTGTGGTTGCCTACAAAAAATATTGCGATTGGCATAGAGAAGTTGATACTGATCAGTAAGTAAAAGCATCGGATCCCCGGTGCTTTTTTGATGGGAAAATATTTTCACGCCGTAATGCGGGATAATGGTGTACAGGTAGGATGTATTCGCAATCCGGCGCTGCTGATAAAGGATACGCAGTTGAGGGTAAAAGTCCAAGAGGACCCGGTTCGATTCCGGGTGCGGTGATATGTAGTTGGTGGAGAAAAAAACATGGCACTGATAAGCAAAGAAAAACTGATCGATCATTTGGCTAGGAAAAAATTCGATGTCGAGGTAATGGAAGGGAGAACGCCGGGGTGGAATGACCTGATAGTTGTCGTGAATGAAGAGGAACCGGTCACCATTTCCGGAGAGAAGGGCGAGATGGTTAATCTTGTTCTGCAATACTTTGAAGCTGCTGAGGTGTCCTGGATCGAAGCGGAAATACTCGCGAAAGAAATTATGATAAATGTGCAGGAAAAGAAAGAACGAGCGATGAAATGCTTGAAATTTACGACAGAGGTAGAGGAGCAATGATATACGAGAAAGAAGACGGGGTTGCTGCAGCGCGTATAAAGACACACGCGAACAGTATAATTGAGGCTATGACCGAGTGGGGCATATCGACGGATGAAGCAATAGAGACACTTTATGAGGCGCAAAGTATTATAAGAGAACGGCAGCAGAAAACGGCGCTTGCGGAAGTGGTTAAAGGAATGTTTGGGAAGAAATAACAGGATAAAACAATGGACGAAAAGCGGATCGGACGGCAGACGCCCACCCAGTCCGTAACACTGCCGTATACAGTGACGGAAGGTGCGGCAGCAGTCAAATTATACAACTCAACAGGAAACAAAG
Source organism: Lachnospiraceae bacterium (assembly GCA_017508825.1). Taxonomy (GTDB): domain Bacteria; phylum Bacillota; class Clostridia; order Lachnospirales; family Lachnospiraceae; genus NK4A136. Next base: position 29 of record JAFWRC010000272.1, on the reverse strand, counting down.
CGCAGGAGTGGCAGGAGCTGCTCCTTTTT
>JAFWRC010000271.1 GCA_017508825.1 Lachnospiraceae bacterium | reverse complement strand
TATCCTGCTGGGACTGGTGATGGGGTATGTGATCTGCAAATGGGTCACAAGACCGCAGAGTGCAGCACAGCGCAAATGGGGTATCATCGCAGGAATCGTATTGCTCTGGTGCTGCGGCTACTTCAAAACGGCGCTGGACGATTCCTTTGGGGATATCCATGACAAGGAGCGGCATAAAGGACTGCGTGCCGATGCTTTTATCTATGAGCAGCGGCCGGAAGATGCGGCAGCCGTGGAATGGATCAACGCAAGTGTTCCGAACGGCAGTGTGATCCTGGAAGCCAACGGGGACAGCTATTCTATGTACAATTTTGTATCGGTACTGACGGGCTTTCCGACGGTAGCAGGCTGGCATACACATGAATGGCTGTGGCACAATGATGTCAAACCGGTGGATGCCCGGGGCGACGATATTACGGAGATCTATACGGGAACGGATCTGCAGAAAAAGCAGGAACTGCTGCAGAAATACAACGTGGATTATATCTATATCGGCAGCAACGAGTACGAAAAATACAAAGATAACGGGCTGGTGCTCGGGGAACTGCTTGCATTGGGCGATACCGTGTACTACAGTGCCGCCCCGGATACATCGGGAAATATAATCTACCTGATCAAATTAAACAAATAAAAAAAGGATGCGCCGCGGCGCATCCTTTTCCGTATTTCAGCCATTCAGCTTAAAGAAGCTCATTTCTGCAGAGAGTGCTTCGGATACATTCTTTAAAGAATCGGCGTTGCCGGTCAGCGTAGACACGGTAGCAGCCAGTTCTTCCATTGCGGCGCCGGTCTCTTCACTGCTTGCCGCGTTTTCTTCCGAGATCGAAGAGAGAGAACTCATAGCATCGATCACGACATCCTTTGCAGTTACACATGCAGCTGCATTATCGGAGATGGCGCTTACGCCGGCTACCGTCTGGTTGATATCTTCGATCATCGTATTTACGCTCTGGTAGGTAGCATCGATGACTGCCTGCTGCGTATTGTTTGTTTTCTGTACTTCGCCTGCCATATCCACGGCTTCCTGGGACTGTTTCAGCAGAGCATCCATTTCGGAACGGATCTGTGCGGCGGAATTGCTGGAATCGGAAGCCAGCTTGCCGATCTCTTCCGCAACAACGGCGAAGCCGCGGCCTGCATCTCCGGCGCGTGCTGCCTCGATGGAAGCGTTGAGCGCCAGCAGGTTGGTCTGGGAAGCAATGCTGGTGATGGCTTCTACCATGCCGTTGATTCGGCCTACCGCATCACTGGTAGCGCTGATCTTATCGGAGATCTTGTTGATCGCGCCGTTCATGGATTCGCTGCTCTTCTTCAGCTCGGTAAGGTTTTCTGCCGATTCTGCAGAGGACTGCTGCATATGTCCGGCAATGGCGGTCAGCTCGGCAGTGGATTCCTGCACGCTGGTAACGGCATTCCCGATCTGTTCAATGCTTCCGGTAGCGCCGTTGATTTCATCGGCCTGCTGGGATGCGCCGCTCGCGATCTCCTGGATGGCATTGGATACACCGTCTGCATTTTCGGAGATCTGTAAGGACATATCGTCCAGTTCGTGCGCTGCGTTACTTACGGAATCTGCGCTTACCACGATGCCGTTTGCAATGGATTCCAGCTTATCGATCACGTTATTGGTGCTTGATATGATCTCACCGAATTCATCCCTGCGGTTTCCGTTATCCTTGATCGGACAGAAATATCCTTCGGACAGAGCGGAAAGGCTGGCATTGACGGATTTGAGAGGCTGGGTGATGGAGCGTGCAAAGACCACACCAAGCACGATTGCTACAACGATAAAGATCACACCGAGAGCACTCTGGGCTGCAACGGTCTTATATACAGTTGCCAGAGCGACTTCTTTCACGCGGCAGGAGGCTATAACATAGCCGCTCTGCGGCATTTTGCTCCAGGAGATCATCCAGGTATCACCCATAAACGGAGCCACATAATTGCCGGCTGCCTGGTCGCCGCGGGAGTCGGTATAGAACGGGTTCTGATCCTGCATTTCCGGATTTTCCACGTCGATGGTACGAACGGAGTGCGCTACCACGGTGCCGGTACGGTCAACGACCACGATCTCCTGACGGTCCTGGGTGACTTCGCCGGCAACCATATCGTGCAGGACGCCGCAATCCAGATTACGCTGGACCACGCCGATGACGGCATTTTTATCTTCGTTCCAGATGGGAACAGAGATGGTGATGATCGCGGTTCCGGTGGACTTGGAGATGATCAGGTCGGAGATATAATAATCGGCTCCGGCCATAGCTTCCTTATGGTAGTCGCGTTCCGCAACATTGACCATCTTGCCGACGGTACGGATGATCTGCTGGCCGTCTGCCCCGGAAAGCGCGGTGGAGTTGTTGTCGGCCATGTAGCGGTCGATATCCATCATCTGCTTATACAGCGGGGAACGGACATTTTCATTGGTGAGATCGCCTTCGAGATATTTGCGTACCCCCGGAGAAGCCGCAAAGGTGCGCAGCGCTTCGATATTTTTATTAAAAATACCATTCAGCTGCTCTTCTACGATAGCGGCCTGCGCGGTGTTGACTTCATTTGCCGCGTCGGTTCCCTGATTGATCGTATTGACAAGGCTAAGGAGAGTAAGAACAAGTACTGGGATCACGACGATCAGGGTCATCACGAGGATCAGTTTGGCGCGAACGCTGCTCTTTGCGCCGGTACTTTTTTTTGCTTCCATGCAGATACACCTCCTATAATATATACTATTGGCATTATTGTATATAAATTGTTTGTACATGTCAATATTTATTGGTGAAAAGCAACAAATAAATAATACTCTTTTACTTGACGACTATTCACCTCATTTCTATAATATAGTTATATGCGTAAACAGCAAATCTGAGAGGAGGAAGGGGTTATGGTAAGCAATATCTGTCAAAATTGCGGAGGATTGATGGAATGGACGGGGGACCGCCGGAAGATGCGCTGTCCTTTTTGCATGACGGAATTTCTTGTTGAAGAGAGGGAAACGGATGCATTTGATAAGGCAAATGTGATCGATCCGCTCCTGTTCCGTTCCGAGTGGGATATCAATAAACTGCGGGAAAAAAGGAACGGTAAGGATTTCATCACGGAATTCATGATCGGCGTGAATGAAGTGTGTACGGCAGAGAAGGAAAAAGAGATCCTGTTTAAGATCCTTTCTAAGAGTGATAATGGCGATATGGCAACCGAAACGATCCGCCCGGAACTGTTCCGGACCGCAACACAGCGCGCGGCATCGGTGCTGGAACCGGGCGAGACGCCTTTGGTTTACCAGAACTCCGGCATATTCTCCAAGGGGAAGGAGGGCAGCGTGATCACGGACCGCAGGACGATCACTTTTGATACGAAGGAAGTTAAGTTTGAACTGCACAAGGACATCCGTTCCCTGCAGCTTGATAACAGCGGCGATATTCCTTCGATCCGTGTCAATGAGCAGTTTGCGGTACGTTTCTCGATGATCGGCACCGGCTATAAGGGAACCGGGGCAGCCGCAGCGCTGATCTGTCTGTATGCGTTTGCGCAGGATCCGGATCTGAAGCAGATCCGTCTGGTATGATCTTATTTACAAAGCATTGATGGTTTGAGCAGAAAGGGATCCGGACGGATTCCTTTTCTGATTTGCAAAATACATCGGACTGTGGTAAACTAAACATTCATAGTATTTGTTGATGGTGAGGTATTTATGAGATTTATTTCCTGGAATGTCAACGGGCTGCGGGCCTGTGTAGGGAAAAACTTCATAGAATATTTTAAGGAAGCGGATGCGGATATCTTCTGTCTGCAGGAGACCAAGATGCAGGAGGGACAGCTGGCGCTGGATACGCCGGGCTACCACCAGTACTGGAACTATGCGGAGAAGAAGGGGTACTCCGGAACGGCCATCTTTACGAAGAAGGAGCCGTTATCGGTATCCTACGGCATCGGCGTGGAGGAGCACGACCACGAAGGTCGCGTGATCACGCTGGAGTTCGGGGATTTTTACTTTATCACGGTGTATGTGCCCAACTCCCAGGACGGTCTGAAGCGTCTGGATTATCGTATGAAATGGGAAGATGACTTCCTGGCATATATTAAGAAACTGGATAAAAAGAAACCGGTGATCTACTGTGGTGACCTGAATGTGGCTCACGAGGAGATCGACCTGAAGAATCCGAAGACCAACCATATGAATGCGGGCTTTACGGATGAAGAAAGAGCCAAGTTCGGCGCGGTGCTGAATGCCGGCTTTATCGATACCTTCCGCTACTTCTACCCGGAGCAGGCGGATATCTACTCGTGGTGGTCCTATCGAATGCAGGCCCGGAGCAGGAACGCAGGCTGGCGCATCGACTACTTTGTAGCGTCGGAGCGCTTAAAGGACCGTCTGGCGGATGCGAAGATCCATACGGAAGTGATGGGATCCGACCATTGTCCGGTGGAGCTGGAATTAAAGGATTGATGAGGAGGTGCGTCTATGATATCAGGAAAAGTTGTGAAACAGGGATTGAAGAAAGTCATCGCAGCAAGTCCTATGATCGGGATTGCGCTGGTTTCGGCGGTGATCACGAAGTATATCGTGGATGACATCAAGGAAAAACATGGAAAAGGAAAAAAGGATCCGGACGATGTGGAGATCGTGATCCTGGATCCGGAGGAATCGGAAAAGGATTCGGAAGAATAATACAGAGGACAGGTGATAACATGACAAACAAGGGAAAATACTATTTAACAACGGCGATCGCTTATACATCCGGCAAGCCGCACATCGGCAACTGCTACGAGATCGTACTGGCAGACAGTATCGTACGTTACAAGAGAGCAGACGGCTATGATGTGCACTTCCAGACCGGAAGCGACGAACACGGACAGAAGATCGAGACCCGCGCCATCGAAGAAGGTATGAGCCCGAAGGAGTTTGTGGATATGACCGCAGGCACCATCAAGGAGCTGTGGGATATGATGGGGACATCCTATGACCGTTTCATCCGTACCACGGATGCGGATCATGAGAGACAGATCCAGAAGATCTTCAAGAAAATGTATGACAAGGGCGACATCTACAAGGGCGCCTATGAAGGCAAGTACTGTACCGAGTGCGAAGCATTCTATACCGAGACCCAGCTGGCAGACGGCAAGTGCCCGGTCTGCGGCGGCAACGTGCATGACGAAAAGGAAGAGGCATACTTCTTCAAGATGAGCAAATATGCAGACCGTCTGATCGAGCATATCAATACCCATCCGGAATTTATCCAGCCGGTATCGAGAAAGAACGAGATGATGAACAACTTCCTTCTCCCGGGCCTGCAGGATCTGTGTGTATCCCGTACCTCCTTCAAATGGGGTATCCCGGTAGATTTCGATGAGAAGCATGTCGTTTACGTTTGGCTGGATGCGCTTTCCAACTACATCACCGGTATCGGCTATGATGCGGACGGCAACAGCAGTGATCTGTATAAGAAAAACTGGCCGGCAGATCTGCATCTGATCGGTAAGGATATCATCCGTTTCCATACCATTTACTGGCCGATCTTCTTAATGTCTCTGGACGAGCCGCTGCCGAAGCAGATCTTCGGACATCCGTGGCTGCTGCAGGGCGGTGAGAAGATGAGTAAATCCAAGGGCAACGTGATCTATGTGGATGACCTGATCAACATCTTCGGGCTGGATGCGGTGCGCTACTTCGTATTGCACGAGATGCCGTATGAGAACGACGGTACCATCACATGGGAGCTGATGACGGAGCGTGTAAATTCCGATCTGGCAAATACCCTGGGCAACCTGGTGAACCGTACCGTAGCGATGACCAACAAGTACTTTGGCGGTTCTGCAATCGATAAGGGCGTGGCAGATGCAGCTATCGACGATGATCTGAAGGCAGTTGTGACCGGCGCTTATGATAAGGTAGAGAAGCTGATGGAGACCCTGCATGTGGCAGATGCACTAACAGAGATCTTCAATGTATTCAAGCGTCTGAACAAGTATATTGACGAGACGGAGCCGTGGAAACTGGCGAAGGACGAGACGGCAAGCGACCGTTTGTCTACCGTACTCTATAACCTGTGCGAAGGCATTATGACCGGCGCATCCCTGCTGGCACCGTTCCTGCCGACTACGGCAGATAAGATCGCTGCACAGCTGGGCGCAAAACTGCGTGAGTTTGACCAGCTGGGCACCTTCGGCCTGCAGGAGAACAAGACCTTTAAGGTAACGGATGCTCCGGAGATCCTGTTTGCAAGACTGGATAAGGAAGAGATCGCAAAGAAGGCAGAAGAAGTACAGGCGCGTCAGCGTGAGGAATATGTGGCACACCAGAAGAAAGCAACGGCTAACCTGCTGGCAGCCGGCAAGATCTCACAGGAAGAGGCGGATGCGAAGCTGAAGGCTCTGGGCGGCGCGGATGCTGCGGAAGAGAATGCCGTACATGTAGAGACCAGGGAAGAGATCACCTTTGATGACTTT
>JAFWRC010000033.1 GCA_017508825.1 Lachnospiraceae bacterium | reverse complement strand
ATCCTCGTAAGGCAGCCCCGGGATCTCTTCACACTTCTCCCGAAATGTATAGATCATCTGGTCCTCCCCGAAGATGTCAAAGTTCGTGATTGTGATCACATACAGATCCGGCAGGTGCTCGAATTCGTTATCCCCACTCTCCATATACCGGCTATCGATCTTGGCTTGTCTGAAGCGGTTTGCTTTCGGAAAATGAGTATCATTTGCCGTATGGGGCTCCACATCATAGACATTTGCTATTACAGATGGCGCTTCCCCCTGTCTTTCTCTACAGAATCTCAACCCTCTACAGTAATCGTCTGCTCCGTCATAGTGATTCCTGCATCATTGAAATCGCATTCCGCAAGCAATTCAATCTGCTTACAATCTATCAGGATAATATGATCCTTACCCAATCTCTTCAACTGTTCAATGTTTTTCTGCGATACTTCATGCATATCAAATCTGTCAATGAAAATCACGCTTATACCTTCTCCAATGTTTTCAAGGAAAGCATCCAGTGTTTTATTCTCTATCAAGAGATCATCATATGTGTAAGTTTTAATATCCTTATCATATCCCTGTATTTTCCTCAAAACCTTAAACAGTCTGGTTTTGCCGGTTGCCGATTCATTAGAGAAAAGATAAATCCCATTACCACAGGAAATATAAATCTTAGTACTATACTTTTCATTTATATACATTTTTACCGCTCCATTATATACTCATTCAACGCATCGATACTGGTAAATTCTTTCCCATCCAGTTCAACAGAAATATCACCTTCTGCACTGTAACAGGCTGTTGTATGCTCACTATCCAAAACACAACCGTCTTTGCAATTTTCCAATATTGCATCGATTGCATTAAAACCACACTCCACAAGGTCTATAATCCTGTCTGTATGATATTGAACGCAGAGTGCTGCTTTAGTTCCGGTGCTCAGATCCGATATACTCAACACTATCCCGAAACGATCTCTGTACTTAGATGAACTAACATACTCAGCGTTTTCAATCTGCTTTAGCAAACGAACCGTCAGATCATTTTTTTCTATTGTGGTAGCGAAAAAAAGTTTTTCTATATCATGTTCTACAATACTTTCATCGTATGTATCTTTTTCGTTTCTGAATCTAAGTTTAAGCATCATTCACTCCAATCTTCAAATGGTTGTATTTTTATTGTACTATATCCATGCTCTCGAAATTCTTCCGCTTTCTCATTGTACTGTTTTATCAAGCCTTTATGTATTTCGTACAATTCTTTCCTATCCGAATCATCCAGACTTATATTTGCAAAAATCATCCCGGATCCGGCAGGATACATCCGAACAAGTTCCTTTGATTTCTGTTTCAAAGGTACATTGTCAATGTCACAATTTCCTGCATTACAACTACAATCTAATGAATAATAATACCCATAAAGACTATTTACCCGACTTCCATCAGCCCCCGGCGTATCTTTTACGCAATCTATCACAGCCTTCTTCAAAACCAGTTTGCAAAACCTCTCAAGAGTCTTGCAGTATATTTTGTTGTCCTGTGCTATTTTTTCATTCTGATACTCCGGATCCATATCCAATGCAGCTCTGATTTCTCTTTCATTCTGTATCAAATACACTCTGTCAACAATAGAATGGAGCATTCTATGTTCTGCACATAGTATAGGCAATATCATTACGCGATGCGTTTTTCCAAAATTCGCTCTAAGCGTACGATACGTTTTTACCGTATCTCTATTATCTACCACGACATCCAAATATACAATAATAAAACAATCTTCAGCCAGACATTCTTCAATCCTTTTTTTAATCTCTCCACATCCTCGCGCATAGATAAAGGAATCTGAGAACTCTCGGTCGAATGATTCTCTGAATAGTTTTGCTATGTTTGATCGCTCATGATCTTCAAATATTACTCTGATCATAAATATACTCTGTCTCCTTTCGCTCTCTGCGGTAACGGAGACAACAATATCCAAATGGGATCCCGGTCTCCATCACATACTATTGGTTACTCTGTGAATTTTGGCCGAATCGTCATTGAAACAATAGAACTCACAGATATGTACGGGAGACACTATAGCAAACAATGTATTGTTCTGTCAAGGTGTTTTTCTAAATCCAAGAATCCGAGAAAACCGTTTTCAAAACTCTTTGCAGATTCTCCAATTCAACGACTAAGTATCAGTTCAACCGCGTCGATCAAATCCTGACTGAATCCATCTAAATCGTCCATTTTGATGACCTTTTTTCTGACAAAATCCGCAATATCCCATATCGCTGTTGATTTTCGAAGTTCAATGATCACGCCCGGATGTTTCTTATCACGATTAATCTTCTTCTCCAACTCCCAGAAGTGATCCGATGCATTTCCCTCTGAGCTGAGAAGCTTAATATATTTCTTGACCAGTTTCTCCATATAGCGTTCCTGCCAGTCACCAACTCTTTCACAATATAATTTCCAATCCGCTTTTGATATTTCCATTTACCTATTACTCCCACCGAATTATCCTTTACAGACGCAGTTTTTCTGCCACATCAACATCATCCGCCATATTCAAACAGTTTCTTTCGCCAGTCTTCAGAATTTCGAATTTCAGTATCATCATTCAAACACCAGTCGGAAATATCATTTTCGTCAAAGAACAGATGATATCCCGTCATGCAAACCTGCACATCTTTGTTATTGAAAATATACGCAAGCCACTTCTCACAGTTTTCTCCCAGGACAATCAGATCGATATAGCCCTGCGGTTCTTCCTCTTTCAGAAGACAGATCAAAGCTTTGGCCCCACCGGAAATGTCTCTTACAGAGATGGATCCCAATACCGGGCTGATAACGTTTAAACCCTTTAATTCTGAGTTTTACAATCGTTCATTCTCTAATCTAATGTATACCTAACATCATCTTGGCGGACATTCGTCGGTATTGGACCAGGCTCGAAGACACTCGCGGTAAATGGTGCATATAACACTTCACGAATGTTTGTCGGGCCATCTAAAAATCTGACCGCTCCATCCGACGATATAAACCACTCCTCAACACCCACACCATTATCCATCAGAAAATATCTTCGGTATATGACTCCTTCTTTCTCCTTGTCTATATATTCGCCAAGACAAGGGCCCTCCCAACAATCAATTGTAACAAAGTACCTCATAATCGTCCGTATATCATCTTCTGTCAATATATAATCCGGCCAGTTTTCCTTTGAATCATAGTAATCTTTTTTGTAAACTACAAAACATTCACAGCGAGAAATATCATCCCCATAAGAATAAGCCCCGGATAACCAAATTGGTCGCAAAAAGAGCCAATACTCGTCCGTTTCCCGGTATGCTTCCTTTATCTCACGGTACTTAGCATCCTCTACATAGGGCCATTCCTGCTCTGCAATCTGACATGCCTCTGATTCGTTCTCGGCAGGTCGGCTGGCTGCCAAACCGCTGTATTTATATCCTTCTTCAAGCGATGTTTCTTCATCCCAAAATGCACATTCATCTGCATAACCTACATCCAGTAATAATCGCAGTTCTGTAACTGACAAATTCAATATCTCATCTTCCGTGAATTGCGTTTCTATCCGGTGATCCTGATCGCTATACCCGAGAGAAATCGCTGCCTGCAACGGCTCCGTTGGGTTTATTGCACCACGATATTCCATCCAAAAATCCCCGTTCTTTATAACTATATATGAACCTTTCACCCGAAGAATATAATACTTCTCATTTCCATCTGTGTATTTGATAAAATTATCACCTGCGTAACCTGCGGTATCATTATGGGTATCGTTAGCAGCATCCGGAACATTTAATGTATCTGCAAGTTCCTCCAGTGTCATCAATTGAACCGATTTGAGGTTTGTGATCTCAAAATGACGGCCAAACTCCCCCCCATCTTCTACGCCGCAAACGCCAATATCCGCTGTAACAATAGCCGCTTGCCCATTCTCCAGTCCTGTGATTTCTCCCAACACAATAACATCATCGTTGAGAGAATAATTGCCCTTCCAGGCCCCAACAACATAAAGCCGCAAGTCCTGCACTTCACTTACATATTCTTTTACATTATAAGCCCCACTCCCCTGCTCCGGTAGATTTGCGCAGTAAACTATCCCTGTAAAAATAATCATCATCAATAAAACCATCAACAAAATATTTTGTCGTTTCATCGTTAATTATATCCCTTTCTGTTGCTTTGGCCTCTCCCTTACATCATCCCGGGACATCTATGCACTTGCTGTGTAACTACTCATCATTGCTTAATATTATAGCATTTTAATGGTATTACAACAACGAAAACCGATGGGTGGGTGCAGCATTACAAAAGCGGCTGCGAGAATTTAGTCTCACAGCCGCTGATTTTTGATTTGCTACAATATGACCCTCATCCGGCCTTCGGCCACCTGTCTCGCCTCCGGCTCGGTCGTTGCTAAACGCGTGCCCCCGGCACGCAGCAACCCTAGAAGGGGGAAGGCAAGTTAAATTGCAAGCATCGCTTTCTCCCTAGGATGAAGGCAAGGGTTAGCGTTTCAGGTTTGCGTATTGCGTGTATTCCGGCAGCCATGCAAGCTCAACCGTTCCGATGGGTCCGCTTCGCTGCTTGGCGATGATGATCTCGGCAATGTTTTTCTTATCGGTATCCGGATTGTACACTTCGTCACGGTAGATAAAGAGTACGGCATCGGCATCCTGCTCGATTGCACCGGATTCACGCAGGTCGGAAAGCATCGGCCGGTGATCCGTACGCGCTTCTACCTGACGGGACAGCTGGGACAGCGCGATAATGGGGATCTCCAGCTCTTTTGCCAGAAGCTTCAGTCCTCGCGAGATCTCGGAGATCTCCTGCTGTCTGGAATCGGCGCGGCGGCTGGTGGAATTCATCAGCTGCAGGTAGTCGATGATGACCAGCTGGATATCCCGCTCCATCTTCATCTTACGTGAGATTGAGCGGATCTCACCGAGCGTAGTCGCGGTATCGTACAGGATCAGTCCGGAATGTGCAATATTTCCGGCGCTTTCTGCAAGACTTTCAAAATCGCCGTCAGATAACTGACCGGTCTTGAACTTCTGCGAATCCACCTTGGAATCCATAGACAGGATACGGTTCACCAGCTCGGTGCTGGTCATTTCCAGCGAAAACATCAGGACTTGCTTATGCTGGCGCACTGCGATATCCCTTGCCATGGAAAGCACCAGGGACGTCTTACCCATTGCCGGACGCGCTGCCACCAGTACCAGATTACCTTTCTGGAAGCCGGCGGTCTTGTGATCCAGATCGATAAAGCCCGTCGCCAGCCCGGTCACATCACCGGTGGTACGCGCTGCCAGGTCGATCTGTTCCAGCGCCTTCATCACGATATTGCCGATGGGCTCGATCTCACCGACCTTACGCTTCTGCACTACTTCGAAGATCTTCTTCTCGGTATCCGCCAGCAGGTCGCTCAGATCCCCCTTGAATTCATAACAGTCCTTTGCCACACCTTCCGATACACGGATCAGGTCCCGCAATACGGCTTTTTCCGCCACATAGGTCGCATAGTCCTTGGTATTGACAGAGGTCGGTACCGATACAACGATGTCACGCAAAAACTCCGGATTTACCACCTCGGGCGGCACATCCATTTCCTTCAGACGTTCCTGCAGTGTCAGTTCATCGATCGCCATACCCTTGGAATGCAGATACAGCATCGCCTCGTAGATGGCACCGTAAGTCTTGTTATAGAAAACCTTCCCGTCCGGCAGAATATCTGCAACAGACGGGATCAGGGTATTGTCGATATAGAGACCGCCCAGTACAGACTGTTCCGCTTCCATACTGTGCGGCTTTTCTCTGTACTGCGCGCTTTGTACATTTACATCAATATCAGGCATAGCTCATTCCTCAATGTAACCGCGTTTTACTCTTCCGTTACACTTACCTTCAGCTCACCGGTCACCTGCGGATGCAGTTTGATGGGCACCTGATAGGTTCCTTCGGTCTTGATCGGATCCTTCAGAACGATCTTCTTCTTATCCAGCGTCACGGACAGCTGCTCTTCGGCTGCCGTTGCGATCTCCTTGGAAGTGATGGAGCCGAATGCCTTACCGCCTTCGCCCTTCTTGATGGTCAGCTTCACTTCTTTGGTCTTCAGATCCGCCGCAAAAGCCTGCGCTGCTTCCAGCTGCTCCTGCGCTATCTTCTCATCATTTGCTTTCTTAAGCTTCAGGCTGTTTAGGTTGGCCGGCGTTGCTTCCAGTCCTTTCTTTTTGGACAGGATAAAGTTGCGTGCATAGCCGTCGCTTACATCTACCAGATCTCCCTTCTTGCCGAGGGATTTTACATCTTCCGTCAAAATTACTTTCATTTTATAACTCTCCTTCCTGGATCATAGTATCCAAAGTACTCTTCAGCACGATGATCGCTGCATCAATATTTGTATTTTCCAACTGCGCACCTGCCATGTTCAGATGGCCGCCGCCGCCCAGCTTTTCCAGGATCACCTGCACATTCACCTCATCAATGGAACGCCCGGAAATGAAGATCTTATTCTGGTGTTCCACCATCACAAAACTTGCTTTTACCGCATTGATATTGAGCAGATCATTGGCTGCCTGCGCTGCCACGACCGTCGGCTCTTTCAGGCCTTCCGCATCACATACCGAGATCGCATAATACTTGCGGTAGAGCTCCATATTGTGGACCGTCTCAGCCTTGGCCTTGTAATCCGATGCATCCTCACGGAACATCTTGCGCACTCTGGTCACATCCGCGCCGCTCCTGCGCAGATAAGCCGCCGCTTCAAAGGTACGCACACCGGTCTTTGCCGTAAAGCCCTGTGTATCCAGCACCATGCCGGCATACAGGCAGTCTGCCACGGCAGCGGAATACTTTACACCGTTATTGATATACTGCAGCAGCTCCGCTATCATCTCACAAGCCGAACTCGGCATGGTCTCGATATAGGAAAGCGTCGGGTTTTCGATCACTTCTTTGCCGGCCCTGTGATGATCGATCACGACACTGCTCCGGCACCGGCGCAGCAGATCCGGGCACTCGGTGATCACCGGCCGGTTGACATCCACGACGATGATCACGGTATTGCCGTCTGCCAGTTCCAGCGCTTTGGCACCGTTGATGATCGCATCTTCCGCATAGTCCTCATCGCTCTTATAGCGCTCCACCAGCGGCTCCAGCGAAGGTGTGAGACTGCCCAGCACGATATGGCATTTCTTATCCAGGCTGTTGCAGGCTGCCCGGATACCTACGGCTGCCCCAAAACAGTCCATATCCGGATTGCGGTGTCCCATAACAAACACGCGGTCCTTGGTAGAGATGATCTCTTCCAGCGCCTGCGCCTTTACACGGGCACGTACGCGGGCGGTTGTCTCCTTCTGCTGGCTCTTGCCACCGTAATAAGCAACATTTTCACGGTTCTTCACCACGGCCTGATCGCCGCCGCGCCCCAGTGCCAGGTCGATGGCATTCCGGGCAAATTCGCAGTTCTGCGCATAAGTCAGACCATCCACGCCGATACCGATGGACAGGGTCACGGTCATCTTGTTGCCGATCTCGATGGTCTTGACATCTTCCAGCAGGCGGAACTTATCTTCCTTCGCCTGTGCCAGCGCGCTCTTCCGCAGGATCACCAGGAACTTATCCTTTTCCGTCTTGCGCACGATGCCGTCCATCGCATTCACATACTGGTTGACCTGACGGTCGATGAAAGCCGCCAGCAGACTGCGCCGCACGTCTTCCACGCTTTCCAGGGTTTCTTCATAATTATCAATGTAGATAAGTCCGACTACCAGACTCTGGTTATCCACTTCTTCCAGTGCCAGCTTCAGAGCCGTAGTATCGAAAAGATAAACCGCGATCAGGTAGCCCTCATACTTTTCGGCATCGTTCATATCGGCGATCAGCGAGAGATCCTTGAGTCCGATCCGCTTCATCTGAAGCGTAAAATCCTTGTCCTCAAATTTCACTTCCATCTCTTTGGTCTCGCCGTCTCCCGGGAAACAGTCCCGTTTCACCATCGGCAGGATCGAAGTGATATTCTTTTTATGGAAGCGTTCCCGGTCGCCCAGGCTCTCAAAGGCACGGTTCATCCAGATGATACGCCCGCTTTCGTCCAAAAGCGCGTGCGGCAGAGCCAGTTCCTTGAGCAGCTGCTTCTGGACCTGTCCGTATTCCGTGGCAAAATTCACCAGTTCCGCGCTGAGCGCCGGTCTTGAGAAGATCATCATACAGATGATGATCACCAGATAGATCACAACAAAAACCGTGAGGATGATACCGGCCTTCACGTTCACCAGATAGATCCAGACATTCACCAGTGCCAGGATCAAGCCGAGCAGAAGCGGTGTCTGCAGATAAGCCTTCAGCTTTCCCCGGACATTCAGCTTCACTTTTTTCTCTTTTGGGTTTTTCTTCTCTTTTGTCGCCATACCGCATAGTAGTATATCACCATTCAGGGCGGTTTGGCAACTATTGTGCCTGTAAAGCAAAAATCCCCCTAAAACCTTGTTGACATAAGAAATACGCATGGTGTAGGATAATTATGTATATCATGGATATCGAAAAGGAGGCCGTTACTATGCAAAATGCACCCATACTGTTCCGCAAACGGCTGATCCCGCAGGAATGTGTACAACTGAAGGACGACGAGATCTTAAGCTGCAACGATACGGTCATCGTGACCAGATGGAAAGCGCTCAAACCGCGTAAGGACCTGGATCACGGATATTCCTGCTATTTCCTGAAAGAGGGGTTCAAAGTCAGCAAATTTTACGCCGCCGACAATACCCTGCTGTATTGGTACTGCGATATCGTGGATTATCAATACGAAGAGGATCGTCTGATCGTAACAGACCTTCTGGCAGATGTGATCTACTATCCGAACGGCTTTATCAAAGTCGTGGACATCGATGAGCTGGTAACCTGTCTGGATACACAGATGATCACTGTGGAGCAGCTCAAAAATGCCCTTACCCGGCTGGACCGGCTGCTGCAGATCATCTACCGGGATAAATTTGACACTCTTTCCATCTATATCAATGAACTGGAACAATAATTAATTCAACAAGAGAGGGGAACACATGAAGAAGTTTATGAAACACACCTTTGCCCTGCTGGCTGCAGCACTGATCTCCGTGACTGCTTTCAGTTCCAATACGGCAGAAGTATCCACCGTACAGGCAGAGGATCCGCCTGCAGCAACCTATCTGAGCGAGTTAACCGGCCTGCCGATCAGCTCAACACTGATGGCACAGCGCCCCATCGCCGTTATGGTAGATAACGAAAAGACCGCTCTGCCGCATTATGGTCTGACTGAGGCCGACATCGTATACGAAATGATGAACAGTACCGCCAACGGCCGCATCACCCGTTTCATGGCGATCGTAAAGGACTGGGGCAAGATCACACAGTTCGGTAATATCCGCAGCGCGCGTCCGACCAACTTTATGCTGGCTGCGGAATACAACGCGATCCTGGTACATGACGGCGGTCCGTACTATATCAACCAATACACAAAACTGCCTTATATCAACAACTTAAGCGCCGGTTTTGCCCGTTACAGCAACGGCAAGCGCGCGGAGTACACCGAATATATCACGATGAACAGCTACTACAACCCGAACAAGGGCCAGACCTATTCCGGTCTGCTGCAGCGCATCAACGCAGCGAAGTACAGTGTGAACTACAATGAATATTACTCGGGACAGCATACGGCTTTCTCCCCGGTAGAATTTACCCTGGATGCGATGCCGACGGCAAAGAAGGCAGTCAATGTCTCCCTTCCGTTCCCGCACAACAGCTCCACACTGACCTACAATGCAACAACCGGTACCTATGATTATTCCGAATACGGTATGGCTCACGTAGATCCGGTACACAACAATGCGAGACTTACCTTTGAGAATGTCATCTTGATGAACTGCAGCTGGTCACAGCTGGATGCCAACGGCTATATGGTATACAACATCCTCTGCTCCGGCTGGGACGGATATTATCTGACAAACGGCAAAGCGATCCCCATCACCTGGACGAAGCTTTCCGATCTGAGCCGCACGGTATACTACGATAAGGCCACCGGTCAGGAACTGATCCTGAATCCGGGTAAGACCTACATCGGCATCGTTCCTTCGGATGTATGGAATCAGGTCGTGATCAAATAATACTATAATGAACGCAGCAGAAAACCCGGGCGTCGCCCGGGTTTTCTTTATGTCTAGTAAAAGATGTGTCCGCCGATCTGAATCCCGGTCAGCCCCGGGATCGGGGTACGGAAGTATAAGCAGGTGCCGACATTTGTAACACCGGACATCGCTTCGTCTGCAGCGCGATAGCAGCTGGGCGTGGCTTTATTGACCGCCAGTGCATTGGCCAGCATACCGAGCTGTACCGGCGAAAACTGTTTGCGCTGATAGATCACGCCGGTCACGGTATCGGGATA
The DNA here is from genome assembly GCA_017508825.1 of Lachnospiraceae bacterium. GTDB lineage: Bacteria > Bacillota > Clostridia > Lachnospirales > Lachnospiraceae > NK4A136. Next base: position 8,225 of record JAFWRC010000033.1, on the reverse strand, counting down.
GCGGGAGCTGAGCAGCCGGTTGATGACTACGGCCCCTACCGCTACCTGGCCTTCGTAGGGTTCCCCGCCGGCCTCGCAATAGATCAGATTGGCCAGCAGATAACGGTCTCCCTCTTCAAAAGTGACTTCCGAGATATTCCTCCAGGCCGACTGTCTCGCCAGTTTCGCCAGCCGGAGTTCCTCTTCGTATTGCGCCTTGATGGCTGCATATTCCGCCTGAGCTGTCGCCGCTTCCTGCTGTGCCTGCAGCACCTCCTGCTCATAGGCATCCGCCTGGGCATTGACATTCTCAATGGAATCTGCCGTAGCTGCAATATTGTTCGCAGTCTTCTGGATCAGCGCATTCACTTCATTCTGCTGCGCTTCCACATCTGCCCGCAATACTTCCAGCTCGTCCATCTCTGCTTCCAGCTGTATCTCCGCTTCCGTGATGTCATGCTCATTCTGCACGTATTCGTCCAACATCTTACGATCGTACGCCGACAGGTCCTCGATATAATCCGCAAAATTCAAAAACTCCGAAAATGTCTCCGCGGAAAGCAGGATGTCCACATACCCCATCCCGCCGTTTTCATAAAGAAAGCGGATCCGCTTCTTCATGCTCTCGTACTGCTCCTGACGGGTGATCTTGGCCTGCTCCAGCTTCATATTGGTCTCATCGATCTCAATCTGCTTGATGTCGATCTGCACTTCCAGCTGGTGCAGATTATCCGCTACCAGCTGCAGTTCGGTGTTCAGCTCGTTCATCTCGCCCTGATAACCGCTCTTGACCTGCTGCAGTCTTGCCAGGCTGGCCTGTGTCTGCTTCAGATCCTGCTGTGCCTCTGCCAGTTCGCCTTCCTTTTCCTGCTTGCGGCGTTCCGCCTCATCCAGCTGTTCCTTTGTGGTAGAGGTGGCCTGCACCGAATGCTGAAATATACCGAAAACCAGCACTGCTGACAGCAGGATGCGGAATACGCGCCCGCGTCTCGATTGTTTTGGTTCCTGTTTTACTTTCATTCTACATGTGTATTTCTACAGTCTTGCCGGTGGGCTGGTATTTATAATACCGCACCCCCGCTGCATTGAACAGCCGTTTGGCTGCCGTATTACTGGGTGTACCGTCGTACTTGTCATCCGCATAGACCACCGTTTTGATCCCGGCCTGGATGATCGCCTTGGCACATTCGTTGCAGGGGAACAGATTGACGTAGAGTTTGGTTCCTTCCAGAGAACCGCCGCGATAGTTCAGGATCGCATTCAGCTCCGCGTGTGTCACATACGGATACTTGGTCTCCAGTTCTTCCCCTTCCCTTGCCCATGGGAATTCATCATCACTCACACCGTTGGGAAAACCGTTGTAGCCCATGGACAGGATCTTGTTCTGATCACTGACGATGCAGGCGCCCACCTGTGTATTGGGATCCTTGGACCGCATGGCAGACAATGCCGATACGCCCATAAAATACTCATCCCAGCTGATATAATCGGTTCTTTTCAAGGTTTTCATCCGGTCTTACCCCTCGATCTTTTTGATCCGTCTTGCATGACGCTCTTCTCCGGAAAACTCCGTAGTCAGCCAGATCGTGGCGATCTTCTTTGCCATCTCTTCACTCACGACTGCCGCTCCGAGGGCCAGTACATTACTGTCATTATGCAGTCTGGTCAGTTCCGCCATTTCTTCATTGAAGCACAGCGCGCAGCGGATGCCTTTTACCTTATTGGCCGTGATGCTCACGCCGATGCCGGTCGTACAGATCACGATGCCCTTATCTGCCTTTCCGGCTGCCACATCCTCCGCCACCGGTCTTGCAAAATCCGGATAATCGCAGGATTCCGAGGTATAGGTGCCCTTATCGTCTACCTCATAGCCCTGTTCCTTCAGGAAAGCGATCATCTTTTCCTTCAGTTCAAATCCCTTTCCATGGTCACTCCCGATTGCAATCTTCATAACACCCCTCCTTATGCTTTAATGATCGTGTATCCTGCTGCCTTCAGCAGCCGGTTCATCACGGCCTGGCCGAAACCGTCCCGTGAAAAACTCTCCGCATAGATCGTTTCCACACCTTCCGTATCAAACTCACGAAGCGCACGGTACAGATGCAGCGCAATGGAACGCATATCCTCCCGGCTGCCCAGGCTCCGTACCACATCCGCCCGGTACTGTCCTATGCTTTCTTCCGTACAGAGCACTCCTGTCCGGCTGCCCTGCGCTGCCGCCTCGGAGACCAGCGCATTGATCCGCGCCGTTACCTCACCGGCTTCTCCTTCTACCAGAGACAATATGCCTTTCGGTGCATAATGCCGGTAACGCATCCCCGGCGCCTTCGGCCGTCCGCCTTCCACTTTCTGCATCAGCGTGGGATCAGTCTGTACCTCCCCCAATACACGCTGCAGCATTTCCTCTGTCACATAACCCGGACGCAGGATCGTAGGCACTTCCCCGGTCAGGTCTACGATGGTCGATTCCACACCGATCCCTACTTCGCCGCCGTCTAAGATCATCTCGATCCGTCCCTGCAGATCCTCCATCACATGCCCTGCCAGCGTCGGACTTGGTCGTCCGGAAGCATTTGCGCTGGGCGCTGCAATATAGCCTCCTGCTGCGCGGATCAGCGCCAGCGCCGCCGCATGATCCGGCATACGGATCGCCACGGTATCCAGTCCGCCGGTGGTTTCCTTCGGCACTCTGTCCGTCTTGGGCACGATCATTGTGAGCGGCCCCGGCCAGAACGCTTCCGCCAGTTTGCGCATCTCCTCCGGGATCTGCGCACAGATCGGCTCCAATGCTTCCATTTCCGCGATATGCACGATCAGCGGATTGTCCGAAGGCCGTCCCTTGGCTGCATAGATCTTCCTGGAGGAATCCGGATTTAACGCATCCCCGCCGAGCCCGTATACGGTTTCCGTCGGGAAAGCCACCAGACCTCCCTCTTTTATGATCTGTCCCGCCCGGCCGATGACCGCTTCATCGGGGGATTGGGGATCGACGGTAAGTAATTGTGTTTGTATTGTTATGTTTTCCATAATAGAATTGCGCACTATTCAATTATCGCATCGATAGAGTCCCAGATCTCAGAGTTTTCAAGACCGAGTTTCCATCCGGCAACACTGCTTACGCCCTGCCCGTTGATGATGCTGAGCCTTGCCTGCATGGATTCGTTATCCTCAAGCCATACCTGATAAGTAACGGATCCGTCCACCTTTTCCGCATAGTTGCAGCAGACATCTTCGTTCCAGCTGATCGGAAGAGAACGATTATTAATCCACTCCAGCGCTGCATCCATACCCACGGCATCCGAAGTCACGTTCGCGCCTTCGGTACGCCAGATCCTGGTGTAGAACGGGACACCGCAGATGATCTTCTCTACCGGCACACCCTGCTTCTTCATATCTTCCAGGCCTTTTTCCACAAAACCTACCGAAGCGACACTTCCGGCATCGGATCCGATATAGTGCTCATCATAGGCCATCACGATCACATAGTCATCCACCAGGCCCTGCTCTTTCAGATTCATTTCCCGGTTGCTCTCGGTCGGAGGGTTCACATCCACGGAAAGGATCAGGCCTTTCTCATGGGTCTTAATGGATAACTCACGCAGGAACTGGATATAATGCGGTCCTACCTTATTGAGTTTGGAGTCCGTAAGCTCGATATCCATATTGATGCCGTCAAACCCGTAGGTCTCTGCATCCGTCAGCAGTTTTTCGATCAGCGCCGCACGGTTTGCGGAAGAGGAAAACAGCGCATACTCATCAAAATCGTTTTCCATATTCTCTACCAGCGCCCATACCTGATACCCCTTTTCGTGGGCTCTGTCCACATATTTAGAGGAGGCGATGCAGGTGTAGTCTACTTCACCGGCTTCATTGGTTCCCTTTAAGAAAAACCATGTCGGAGAAACCACGTTCATACCGGTTGCGTTGGCCGTAAGTTCGTTCATACCGCTTCCGTCATCCGGCGAAAAGATCTGATGCCAGCCAAGCAGTACCCGTTCCTGGGGCGGGATCATCTGATAATCCGATACCGGATCATAAGCACCGGTCACCGGCTCTGCCTTTACTTCCGTTACCTCTCCCAGCCGGTCGTTTTCCACATAACCGATAAAGCCGTCCGACGTCTTGATCTTGGTCCAGTTTTCCATTCCTTCCAGAACTTCAACCGTAGTACCTTCCGCGATCTCGCAAAGGATATCGCTCTTGATACCACCCTGGTAACGCACATGTGTATCACTCTTTATTTCTGCGACCTTGTCGGATCCCCAGCTGTTATATACCTGCATACGGTTCGGATCCGCATAAAAATCATAGCTGAAGTTTGCGTAACGCTTCACATAGTCCGCTGCCACATACAGCGTACCATCCTTTGCGTACCGGGCAATGGCATAATCCGTCGGATTTGCCTGATCCCCGATATAATAGGCCTTGCTGTTATCACCGATCTCCACACGGATCACATCCGAAGCCGTCGTATAGAGCAGCAGGTCTTCCTCCTGACTGACATAGAAACGGTCGGTAAACAGATCCCTGATCGTATCGATCGAGAAATATACGGTACCGTCATAAAGCTTGCCCTTGGCATTGATACGGTCATCCTGCAGGATGATCGCGATATCTTCCGACGCTTCCAGCTTAAAGTATTCCTGCAGGTTTGCCTGTTCCGTGGAATACGAATATTTTTCCGGATAGAGCGCCGCCAGCATCCACTGTACGCCGAACTTTTCTCCGCTTTCCTTTGCCTGCCGGATCCCATCGCCAAACGCTACCTGGATCACGATAACGATCAGAAGCGCCATAACAAAAAATGCGATCACACTGTTCCGGAAACGGCGCAACACTTCCTTATTGGCATGCTGCGGGCGTCTCCTTCTTCTGCGTGGTCTTTGCTGTTCTGTCTCTTTCATAATCTTTCTCCGTATTTTTTACTCATACAGAGTTAATAATAACACACCGGAGCGAAATCGTCATTAACATTTTTTCGGCGGAAGCAGAATGCGTCTGAGAAGGACTTTTGCACTGTTTGCTCTGCTGTACATGAATAGGCGTTATGCCACCGATCAATGCGCCGCTTCCCGTTCCCCTGCATTGCTCTCCCAAAAGAGATAAATGTATATCTGCGCCATTACGGCGCGGGCTCCCCCAAACAAAGTTTGGGGACTGTTCCGTGAATATCCCGGTTCCCGGTATGCGGTTTTGCTGACGACCTCCAACACTCTTTGCAGAGTGTAACTCCGGTGCGTTAATGTAGATTCCCCAAAGCAAAGCTCAGGGGCAGAATTATGTGGATTTGCCTACGGCAAATCTTTGAAGCGCCTCAAAGCCGGCGCGGGCTCCCCTGAGCAAAGCTCAGGGGCGGAATAAGATGTGCAGACAGTACCAAAATAAAATAGAAAAACAAACGTGTATTATTTTGAACTTGTTCTTTTACAATCTAAGCCTTGGTATCGTTTCTTGAAATAAGATCACGATCAGGTCATAACACCTGTAAGACTAAAGATGAGCTTTCGCTCACAGAAACTTGCAGAATTGCTGAACCTTACACCTCCCACCGGTACAGATTATCTGCAAACACCTTACGATGGGTTAGTATAACGAAAACCCCTCGCTTTGGCAAGGGGTTTTATAAACAACTTTTCAACAACTTTATGCACACTGCCCCCAAGCTTTGCCTCGGGAAAAGCCCGCGCTTTTTATTTCGATCCGATGATGTCCACGGCCCAGATGAAATCGGTCACCACGTTGCTGTACTGGTTCTCATCCATCACGTTCACTTCGCCGGATTCAAAATAGCACACTGTCCATACCAGCGCATTCTCGCCGAAATCCATCGTATATTTTACCGGATCCTTATAACGCTCATACACGGTCACGTGCGTTCCGGTCTTACCCATAACGGAATCTCTCGAATCCGATTCCGCCGTCGTCGTATCCAGCACATATACCGTCTGTGCGCTCTTGGAATTGATGTCGCGGAGCAGGATCACCTCGGTACCCACTTCACCCTTGTTGTCAGCGTGAATGAAGCTGCCCTTCTTGTCACGCGGGTGCGTGATATTGATATACTCACGGGATTCGGAATTGAATACACACAGATCCAGATCCAGTGTTGGTTCGTCCCAATCCAGGACCACATATGCCTCGCCTTCCTTCGGGATCGGCACCAGACGCGCATTCACCACATTGTCATCACCTACGTGGATATCCTGCACATAGCGGAAATACAGATCGGAAACACAGACCAGCGTATAATTTCCGTTCGGCACATTCTCAAAGGTACACAGACCGTTGCTGTCCGCTTCCAGGGCATATACCGGATCTCCCTCTGTGGTATTATGCCCTTCAAACAAAGATACATCCACATCGGGAACGATCGAATCGTCCGTGATCACCATCGTGTACACATCCAGATCCGTAGTTCTGAGGGTCATCGTTGTTCCGAGCTGAACACCGCCTTCCGCATTGTTCTCATCTACGGTCACACCGTCAAAAGAAGCATCGTTATAATCTTCCTTTACCGCCCGTACTGCATAGGTACCAAACTCCACATCATGGAATACCACCGTTCCGTCTGCCCCTGTAGCTGCGGTCGCAATGACATTTCCGGATGCATCACTAAGCGCTACTTCAACATCCGCCAGCGCACCGTTTGCATCGTCCAGATATACCGTCATATCTGTCGTTGCCGGCACTTCTTCGGTAGGCTCCGGTGTTGCCGTAGGTTCCGGCGTTGCTTCCGGTGTCGGTGTCGCTTCCACATAGGTCCACTCCGGCTCTTCCACCGGTTTATTGTTCTTTTTTGCTCCGCTTGCGATCACGATGATCAGGATCACGATCACTGCCGCAGCAATACCAACCCATTTCAGCGGTACTTTCTTTGCCAGTTCCTGTAACGGCGTTCCTGCTGCCGGCTCTGTTTCCGGCACCGGCTGCTGTGCCTGGCCCGCTGTATTCTGTGTCGTCGTTTCGCCCGCCGGCTGCGTCTCTACAGGCGTTCCGCATTTGGTACAGAACTTCATGTTATCTTCCAGATGCGTTCCGCATTTTGAACACTTCATAGTTGTTTCCTCCCCGGAAAAATCTTTTCAAAGATTTTCCAAATAATTTTTCAACGCTAAAGTTACCATTTTTCCGATGATTTGTCAATTTTGACCCGTCTTCCTATATATATTGCGCCTTGAATTGTTTCAATTTTCCATATATAGTATGTTATGATAGATGGGATATTTCTTAACGGGGGGAGTTAAACTATGGAAACCAAAGATCTGAACGAAAAGCTGGACGCATTTCGCGAACAGATGAATACCCTTTTTGCCGGAAAAAAAGATGTGATCGAAAACCTGCTGTGCTGTTTTCTGGCAGGCGGACACATTCTTCTGGAAGATGTTCCGGGCGTTGGCAAGACCACGGTAGCACGCGCTTTCGCAAAATCCCTGGGTCTTTCCTTCGGACGCATCCAGTTTACGCCGGATACCATGCCGTCGGACGTGACCGGTCTTTCCATATATGATATGAAGACGGGCGAATTCCGGTACCGTCCCGGCGCAGTGGTCAAAAATATCGTTCTCGCAGACGAGTTGAACCGTACCTCGCCGAAAACACAGGCTGCACTGCTGGAAGCCATGGCAGAGTCCCAGGTCAGCGTGGACGGCGAGATCTACCCGCTGCCCCAGCCGTTTATGGTCGTAGCGACACAGAACCCCATCAGTTTTACGGGGACCTATCCGCTGCCGGAGGCGCAGCTGGACCGTTTTATGATGCGTCTGTCCATCGGGTATCCCGATGCCGCCGAAGAGATCCGCATGGCAAAAGCCCATCTGGCGGGTACCGGAATCGAGCAGGCAAAAACACTGCTCTTGCCGGAAGATGTGACCCGGCTGCGCGCAGAGGCAGAAAAGGTAACCATGAGTGACTCTATGCTGTCCTATGCACAGCAGATCGTCGCTGCTTCGCGTTCCGGGCACGACTTTCTCCTGGGTGCCAGCCCGAGAGCCCTGGTACATCTGACGCTGGCCGCAAGGGCGTGGGCTTTCCTGAAGGGCCGTAACTATGTCAAACCGGATGATCTGAAACACTGCACGATCCCGGTCCTCTCTCACCGGTTACTGCTTTCCACGGAGATGAAGCTGCAGAAAAAAGAGGCCGCAGACCTGCTGCAGGTAATGCTGCTTTCGATCAAGGTCCCTGTAGAATAAGGCGCGGTGGCTCGTATGAACAAACGGCTCATCGCCTACATTCTCATATTGCTT
>JAFWRC010000270.1 GCA_017508825.1 Lachnospiraceae bacterium | reverse complement strand
TCAGCAGCAGACATACGACCGAAAAACTGGCCAATAACGCGCCGGCCGAGATCATAACACACGACAGGATCTTCGAAATGCGTTTGGACGCAGCGGATTTCTTTGCGGCGGAAACCGTATCCATGGCTGGCGCAGGCGTTGCTGCAGGGGCGGATTTGGGAACGGAATTGTTTTTCGGAACGGTTCTTTTTTTTGAAGTCGGTTTTTTGTTAGCCATATTTTCTTTTCCTTAAAATAATATATTCTTTAACATAAATTATCTTTAACGTAAAATACTCCTTAACGAAAATATTCCTTAACGATAAATACTCCTTAAATAAACAGAGTATATTCCTTCACATAATATAGTTATGTCAAATAACTACCTGAGAACAGTTTATCATACCAAGGCGCAAAAAAGTAGGGGCGGGTACTGAAAACTTGCAAAATCCGCTGTTTTCATGTATAGTATTGCTATTATGAATACAACACAGATCGTTCAATCTATCGTATTATTGTTCCTGCTGTTATTGTCTGCATTTTTTTCCTCTTCCGAAACCGCATTTACCACGGTACGCCGTGTACGTCTGCAGGTTCTGGAGGAAGAAGGCAATAAGCGGGCGGCTATGGTGCTTAAGATCCTGGAGAACTACAACAAGATGCTCTCTACGATCCTGATCGGCAATAATATCGTGAACATCTCCGCATCTGCGCTTTCTACGGTGCTGGCTACGGATCTTTTCGGCAGTCTGGCCGTAGGCTTTGCTACCGGTATCTTAACGGTGCTGGTCCTGCTGTTCGGCGAGATCATACCGAAGACACTGGCGCTGCGCAATAACGAGAAATATGCTCTGGCCTATGCGCCGGCCATCCGTGCGTTGTCCATCGTGCTGACACCGGTCATCTTTGTCGTGGATAAACTCTCCAACGGTGTGCTGCGGTTGCTTGGCGTAGATCCGAACCAAAAGGTCATCAGCATCACCGAAAGCGAACTGCTGGGCTACATCGATGCCGGACACGAAGAGGGCGTGATCGAGACCGAAGAAAAAGAAATGATCCACAATATGTTCGAATTTACGGATGCGGTGGCAAAGGACATTATGATCCCGCGCGTGAATATGACCATGGTGGATATTCACGACAGCTATGAGGATGTGCTGGCGCTGTTTAAGGAGCATCTGTACTCGCGTCTGCCGGTATACGAAGAGAGCCCGGACAATATCGTGGGTGTGGTCAATGTCAAAGATTTCCTTTTTATTGAAAATCCGGAGAAGTTCCATATCCGTAAACTGATGCGCGATGTGTACTATACCTACGAGTATAAGAAGATCCCCGACCTGTTAAATGAGATGCGGGAAAAGAATATGGCCATGACCATCGTGCTGAGCGAGTACGGCACCGCGGAAGGCATGATCACCATGGAAGATCTGCTGGAGGAGGTCTTCGGGCAGATCCGTGATGAGTACGACGCTGATGAAGCGGAACTGATCAAAAAAGTCGGCGAACGGGAATACCTGGTGGATGGCACAGTGAAACTGGATGACATCAACGAGCAGCTGGATACCGAATATGACAGTGAAGATTACGATTCCATCAGCGGTGTCATCATCGAGCAGCTGGACGACCGTCTGGCAAAAGGCGGAGAGACCGTGACACTGGAGGACGGAACCGTGCTCAAAGTGGAGAAAGTAGATAACAACCGTATCGTGCAGGTGCGGCTGACGCTGCCGGAGAAGGCAGAAGACGGGGAAGGACCGGAAACGGGAACGGCAGATCCGTCGGATTCGGATGTATAAAAAAAGTGCTTTTATTTTAGCAGCAGTTGTGGTATCATATTTCTCAAATATGTATTTACGGAGGACATTATTATGAAGCACATTAAGAGCTTAAACACCAGAGATCTGAGAAAGAGCGCAAAGAAGGGCGGCTGTGGCGAGTGCCAGACATCCTGCCAGTCTGCATGCAAGACTTCCTGCACCGTAGGCAATCAGAGCTGCGAGCAGCTGAAGAAGTAATTCTTTTTTAGAGAATAACGGGTATGTGAAACGGGGGAACAACGGTCTTGGGAAAAATGACCGTTGTTTCCTATGTTTATGTGTAAAACAGGAAAGATTGAGTTCAGAAAAGACGGTTTATGGTACATTTATTTGAAAATCATGGATACAAGATCGCCCTGGACGTGGACAGCGGCAGCGTACACGTGGTGGATGATCTGGTATATGAGCTGATCCCGCAGATCGAAAAAGCGATCGAGGCGGGGAAGAGCGATGCGCAGATCGCGGAGGAGTTTGGCGGCGGTCTGATGGATATGGATAAGAAGGAAGCAGTCGCCGAGATCTTAGAGCTTAAGAATGCCGGCGCGCTGTTTTCCAAAGATGAATATGAGCAGCAGGTGGCAGCATTTACCAAACGTGAAGCAGTGGTAAAGGCAATGTGCCTGCATATCGCGCATGCCTGCAACTTAGGCTGCAAATACTGCTTTGCGGGAGAGGGCGAGTATTACGGACCCTGCGGTCTGATGAGCGAAGAAGTGGGCAAACAGGCGCTGGATTACCTGGTGGCGCATTCCGGCGGCAGACGCAATCTGGAAGTGGACTTTTTCGGCGGCGAACCGCTGCTCAACTGGGATGTGGTCAAGGCGCTGGTGAAGTATGGCCGTGAGCTGGAGAAGACCCATGATAAGAATTTCCGCTTTACTTTAACGACCAACGGTACCCTGCTGACGGATGAGATGATGGAGTTCATCAATCATGAGATGAGCAATCTGGTGCTGTCCATCGACGGTCGGCCCGAGGTACATGACCGCATGCGCCCGTATCATAACGGAAAGGGCAGTCATGAAGGACTGGTAGAAAAGTATAAGAAGGCGGCGGATTCCCGCAACCAGTTTAATTATTACGTCCGTGGTACCTATACGCACTTCAATACGGACTTTTCCGAGGATGTGCTGTACCTGGCGGATCAGGGCTTTGAGCAGATCTCGGTGGAGCCGGTGGTGGCGCCTCCGACCGAAGCTTATGCCTTGACGGAAGAGGACCTGCCGGTACTGATCGAACAGTACGACAGGCTGGCAGATGAGATGCTGAAGCGCAGACGCGCAGGCAAGCCGTTCAATTTCTTCCACTTTATGATCGATCTGGAGGGTGGTCCCTGTGTTTACAAGCGGCTTTCGGGCTGCGGCGCGGGCTGTGAGTATGTTTCCGTGACGCCCTGGGGTGATATCTATCCCTGCCATCAGTTTGTGGGGCAGGAAGAGTTTTTGCTGGGCAATGTAAAAGACGGCATCAAAAATACGGAACTGCGTGACGAGTTCCACAACTGTAACGTATATTCCAAGCCGGCATGCAAGGACTGCTTTGCAAAGTATTACTGCAGCGGAGGCTGTATGGCCAATTCCCAGCATTTCTCGGGGAATATCTACGGTGCATATGAGATCGGCTGTGAACTGCAGCGCAAGCGCATCGAGTGTGCCATTATGTTAAAGGTTGCGGAAGCGGAAGACGCTGAGAAAGAGCAGGAGAATTAAATCCCGGGTGGTTTCGGGATAAAAATGTAAGTAAACAAGTAGGAGGACGAAAACGATGAAAAAATGGCAGGGCTTTCTGTCTTTGCTGCTCGTGGTCGCTGCAATGGCGGGACTTTGTTATCTGGTCCTGTACGGCGTGGATGAGACCGGTGTCGGCAGTGCGGCGAAGACCAAGCTGGGTCTGGACCTGGCCGGCGGTGTGAGTATCACCTATGAAGTGGTAGGCGATGAGACACCTTCCAAGGCGGATCTGGATGATACGGTATTTAAGCTGAGAAAACGTATCGACCAGTATTCTACCGAAGCAAATGTGTATCCGGAAGGCAGTGACCGTATCAGCATTGAGATCCCGGGTGTAACGGATGCCAATGCGATCCTGAAGGATCTGGGCAGTCCGGGTGCCCTGTATTTTATCCGTGCGCTGGATCCGGACGGAAATCTGAACTATCAGCAGATGTTTACCGAGGACGGAATGCCGGCTTATTCGGAAGAAGGCAAGCCGCTGTATACGCTGACCAAGCCCATCGACCAGATCGTGGCAGAGGGTAGTGCGGTGCTTTCCGGTACGGATGTGGTTTCTTCGGAAGCAAAGTCCTATAACAACGATTACAACCAGGTCGAATATATTGTAAGCCTGCAGTTTTCGGATGAAGGCTCACAGAAATTTGCTGATGCTACCGGTGAGGCGGCTATGCGCACAGGTCTGGCAGGAACGATCGCGATCTACTATGACAATGAGCTGATCAGTGTGCCGAACGTACAGGAGCGTATCGCCGGCGGCAGCGCACAGATCTCAGGTATGCGTGATATCAACGAGGCAAACAATCTGGCGCAGAACATCCGTATCGGTGGTCTGAAGCTGGAGCTGCAGGAGCTTCGTTCCAACGTGGTAGGCGCCCAGCTGGGAACCGATGCGATCAACACCTCTTTAAAGGCAGGTCTGATCGGTCTGATCCTGGTCATCCTGCTGATGATCGTGGTTTATCGTCTGCCCGGTTTTGCAAGTTCCGTCGCGCTGGTGATGTACTGTATGATGGTGATCCTGTGCATCAACCTGTTTGAGATGACCATGACACTGCCCGGTATCGCAGGTATCATCCTGTCGGTCGGTATGGCGGTCGATGCGAACGTTATCATATTCGCCCGTATCAAAGAAGAGCTGCGTGCCGGTATGACCGTGGACTCCGCGATCAAGTCCGGTTTTTCCAAAGCATTGTCCGCCATCATCGACGGTAATATCACTACCCTGATCGCAGCATTCGTGCTGATGGTGATGGGCAGCGGTACGATCAAAGGTTTTGCTTATACACTGGCAGTCGGTATCGTGCTTTCCATGTTTACCGCGCTGTTTGTGACACGTCTGCTGGTAAATGCATTCTATGCAGTCGGCGTTAAGAGTCCGGTATTATACGGTCTGAGCGCGAAGGAGAAGCAGGGCGAGGTCAGGACTATTGACTTCCTCGGCAAGCGTAAGGCATTCTTCGGTATTTCCATCGCTGTGATCCTGGTAGGTATCATTTCGATGATCGTATTTAAGGCTACGACCGGTGATGCATTGAATTACAGCCTTGAGTTTAAGGGCGGTACGGCTACCACGGTAGCATTCGATACGGCGATGAGCCGCGAAAGCATTGAACAGCAGGTGATCCCGGAACTGGAGCGGATCACAGGGGATGCCAATGTACAGTGGCAGACCGTAAACGATACAAACGAAGTGATCTTCAAGACCCGTGTACTGAACGTGGATGAGCGTCAGGACCTGAACAACACCATGCTGTCCAAGTTTAATATCGGTGAGGAAAAGATCACTACCGAGACCATAGGTTCCACCATCTCCGGCGAGATGAAGAAGGAGTCCCTGCTGGCAGTCGGTATTGCAACGATCTGTATGCTGATCTACATCTGGTTCCGTTTCAGCGATATCCGTTTCGGCGCCAGTGCGGTATGCGCGCTGCTTCACGACGTACTGGTCGTGATCACGTTCTATTCACTGGTACGGTTCAGTGTAAGTTCTACGTTTATCGCATGTATGCTGACCATTGTCGGTTACTCGATCAACGCGACGATCGTTATTTTCGACCGTGTGCGTGAGAACCTGCACGATATGAAGAAGAAGGATACATTGCAGGATATGGTGAACCGGAGCGTATCGCAGACACTGTCCAGAAGTATCTTTACTTCCCTGACGACGGTGATCATGGTCGTGATGCTTTACATCCTGGGCGTATCTTCCATCCGGGAGTTTGCGCTGCCGCTGATCATCGGTATCGTATGCGGTACTTATTCTTCCGTATGTATCACCGGAGCACTCTGGCATGTACTGCGTGAAAAGTTCCCGCCTGCACCGGAAGAGGACTAAACCACAGAACTGTTTCATAAAATGTTTTTCAAACCCCTGCAAGATATTGCGGGGGTTTTGCTATATAGGAAATTGCAAAGCAATTTCCTATAGCAAAAAGCCCTCCGGGGGATGCACACTTCTTCACTGCGTTACGCATAGTGATTTTCTAACGGTAAAACCGTAAGAAAATCATCTATCGCGCGTAAGGAATGTGTTGCTGTCGCAACCGCGCTCGGCGCGAACGTTCTGCGAGCAGAACGTTATTTATATTGTACAGAAGCAAAAAACATGTTAGCATAGGACATAAGAAATTCCCGAAGGGAGTGAAGAAGCATGAATGTAAAGTGCGAATATTGCGACAGCTATTTTGATGATCAACTGGAAGCATGTCCCAATTGCGGCGGCACCAATGAACATATCCGCCGCGTATCCAACGATATTCCCAAAACGATCGATGAATTAAAAGCCTACTGCGCTGCCAATAAAGTGCCGCTGCAGCAGATGCATTTTCATATCGGAGAGGATTATAAGGGAGCGAAGGCGTTTGGCATCTATCGTAACGGTGAAGATGTCATCGTGTATAAGAATAAGGCAGACGGCAGCAGGGCGGTGCGCTACCAGGGCTCGGACGAGGCCTATGCCGTTAATGAGATCTACCAGAAGCTGCGCAGTGAGTATGCAAACCACAAGGCGGCAAATACCAACAGGGCTTCCATGCAGCCGGCAAACAGAAGCGGGGGAAATAACAGAAAACGTTCGAAGAAAAGCAGCAGCGGACTTACCGGCAATGAGCTCCTCGGACTTGCGATCTTTTTGTTTGTTATATTCGGACTGATCATAGCGCTCATTTTTGCAGATAAGGACGGATACTACAAATACCAGAACAAACAGTATTATCTGCAGGGATCCGACTGGTACGAGTATGATACCTATCTGGACAAATGGGTTCCGTCGTATAAACCGGCCGATGATATTTCCGATTACTACGAATCTTCCTCTTATGATGATGATTACGAGATTTCCAGTTTTGAGGACTCTACATATTATCACGAATCCACTTACAGTTCGGACAGCAGTTCTTCCTGGGATGACGATGATGACTGGGATAGCTGGGACAGCGGCAGTGATTGGGATTGGGACAGCGGATCCGACTGGGACTCCGACTGGTAAAAGAATAAAAAAAAGAGGCCCCGTGGCCTCTTTTTTTTATTCCGTGATCGTAACGGTATCTTTCATACAATCCATAACTTTCTTTGACAATACGCTCTGGGCAAGATAGCCGAATCCGTATTGTTCCTGCAGTTCAGCGAAAGCAGCGTCATCGTAACCAAGGTCGGTAAAGAAGGCGCGGACTTCATTTTCCGGATTGGAAAGACCGGCTTTTTCGTAGATGAACTGAAGCTCCAGGGCATCCGCGGTGCGTTCTTTCGCTTCTTCGGCAACATGCGCTTCGTATTCGGCCTGGGTGCTGTAGTTGTACATCTCATAAACATTGCTGTACATAGCCGAGCCGGTGTACTGGACATACATATTGTTGTAGTATTCCAGCTGCTGCTCATCCTGCGCCTTGATCACTTTCTTCATATTTTCCACATAATCATTCGGATAGGAAGTCACCGTGCTTTTTTCCTTGATGGCATCGGAGATCGCCTGCTCCAGATTTTCATTGTAGTAATTGTCGATCAGGTTCTGGCGGTATCCGGCAGCCGTTGCGGCTACATCGGAATAGTAGGTCATCACAAAGTCATCGTTGAATTCCGGATCGACATAGATTCCGATGATATGGGCATCGATCGTGGCAGTTTTTCCGGCCAGGGAATCGTTGTTATAATCCTCCGGGAAGGAGAGTTCGAGAGAGAAATCCTCGCCGGGGTGACGACCGGTCAGAGCGGTATCAAAAGCTTCGGTCATTTCTGTATTGCCGATAGTGAAAGTACGGGGACCGGTCTCGTCGGTAGCACTGTCTACGACTTCACCGTCTGCGGTGGTTGTATAGGTGATCTGGATGCGGTCACCCTCTTTGCTCGTAAGAGCGGTGTCTTCCGAGACGGTTGCGTGGGAAGAGATCGCATAGGCGATATCGCTGTCGATCGTTTCGTCGGAAGGGAGCAGATCACTCTTCTTGAAAGAGATGCTCTCTAAGTCGACATTAACATAGTCGGCGGCTTTTACGTTGCGGATCCTTCCGTCGTTGGTCAGATATCTGGAATAATCCAGTTTGGAACGCTGGTAGATCACGATACCGGCAATGATGGCCAGTATCAGTACCAGCGGGATCGCGATGCTCCAGAAGGTGATCATTGCTTTTTTGGTTTTCTGCACTTTACGGTTCTGTGCCTGTTCCTGACGTTTCTGTTTGGATTTGCTGATTTCAGCACTCATGATGTTTCTCCTTTATTACATAGTATTGCAGTATTATTCTTCTCTGTGGTCAAAGACGCGCTTGGTCTTTTTCTCGGATCTGGGCAGTGTCCCGACCGGCACGACAGTCACACGCGGTGTTACGTTCATCTTGGATTTGAAAGCTTCTTTGATGAGCTGGCCGGTCTTCTCAAAGTTTACGCGGCCTTCCGCCTCGGCGGTGATCAGGATCACGTCCTTGTTGATCTCGTCGTCGTGTGCGATGTTGATATTGTACTCGCTGGATACGCCGTCAATCTGGCCGAGCAGTTCTTCTACCTGGCTCGGGAACATATTTACGCCGTGTACCTTGAACATATCGTCGCTTCGTCCCCGGATGATATCCAGTCTCGGATGTTTGGAGCCGCAGGGGCATTCACCCGGGATGATGCGGGAGAGGTCGTGGGTACGGAAGCGGATGAGAGGCGCGCCTTCCTTGACCAGGGTGGTGATGACGATCTCGCCTTCTTCACCGTCTTCCACAGGCTCGCCGGTGACCGGATCGATGATCTCGATGTACAGATAATCATCCCAGTAATGCATACCGGTCTGCTTGTCGCAGTTGATGCCGATGCCGGGGCCGTAGATCTCGGTCAGACCGTAGATATCATACAGCTCGATGCCCAGCTTGTCGTGGATGTATTCTCGTTTCTTTTCGCTCCAGCGCTCGGAACCGATCACGCCTTTTTTCAAAAAGATCTGATCCTTCATACCGCGGCGCTCGATCTCTTCGGCGAGCAGCAGCGCGTAGGAAGAGGTTGCGCACAATACGGTGGCTTTCAGATCGATCATCATCTGCAGCTGTTTTTCTGTATTGCCGGGACCCATCGGGATCGCCATTGCGCCCAGCTTTTCGCAGCCGGCCTGGAAGCCGATGCCTGCGGTCCAGAGACCATATCCCGGAGTGATCTGGATGCGGTCCTTGTTGGTGATGCCTGCGGTTTCGTAGCATCTGGCAAACATGATCGCCCAGTCATCCACGTCTTTTGCGGTATAAGGGATGATGACCGGCTTGCCTGTGGTACCGGAAGAGGAGTGGATACGAACGACCTCTTCATCCGGAACCGCCTGGATGCCCAACGGATAAGCATTTCTTAAGTCAGCCTTACTGGAAAACGGGATCTTTTCGAAGTCTTCCTGTGAGCTGATGCTTGTGATGCCCAGATCGCGGTACATCTTGCCGTAATAGCTGTCGGTTTTGATCAGCCGTTTGATCTGTGCGTCTACCTGTTGAAGCTGTGTTTCATTCAGTTTCATAGTTTTATTCCCCCTTTGTTTTACCGATTTCAAATCCGTTTAAAAATGCCTGCATATTTGCTTCCAGGAATTTAGCCGGTACGCGTTTTTCGATAACGCTGACCAGCGTATCCTTTTGCAGTCCGAGATCACCGGAGCCGGCAGCGATGCCGAGCAGCAGGATGTTTAAAAATTTGGCAGAGCCGAGTTTTTGGCATTCTTTGTCCCCGTCCGTTAAGATGCAACGGGTGTGGCTGCTTAAGTACGCCGTCATTTCCGTACCGTCATAACCGGAACCGGAGAGCGAAGCGGTAACCGGCTTCACTGCCGCGGTATTAACGATCGCCAATCCGTCTTTGGAAAGATAGCGGATATTGCGGACCACCTCCGACGGTTCAAAGCCCAGGATCAGATCCGCTTTTCCGAACGGGATCAGCGGCGAATAAGCGTCTGCGCCGATACGCACATGGCTGGTCACGGGACCGCCGCGCTGCGCCATGCCGATGGTTTCGGCCGAATGTACGATATGTCCTTCTGCCAGGGCGGAAGCTGCGATGATGCCGGATGCCAGTACGGTTCCCTGTCCGCCGACACCGCAGATCAGGATATCTTTATTCATTCTTCGTCACCTCCGATCGCATTTACGGGACATACCTGTCTGCACAGGCCGCAGCCGGTGCAAAGCAGCGCATCGATCACGACCTTGCCGTCAGCAAGGGTGAGAGCGGGGCAGCCGGTCTCGCGGATGCATTTCTTACAGTTGATACAGCTTTCTGTAACCGTGCATTTCTTTTTGGACTTTTCAATGGCGATGCAGGGCGATTTAAAGATGATTGCCTTGACACCTTTGATCGCTGCGCATTCCTTTACCGTGGCGATGGCCTTGTCCAGATCCAGGGGATCCACGGTCACCACTTTTTGCAGGCCGATGCCCTCTAAGATCTTTGTAATGCTGATCTTTCCGGCGTCGTGTCCCATCAGATTGATGCCGGTGCCGGGATGCGGCTGGTGGCCGGTCATCGCAGTGGTGGAATTATCCAGAATGCAGATGGTGATATCCGCTTCGTTGAAAACCGCATTGACCACGCCGGTGATGCCGGATGCAAAGAAGGTGGAATCGCCGATAAAAGCAAAGGCTTTGCCGTCGCCGTCGATATGCGAAAAGCCCTGCGCCATCGTAACGCCGGCCCCCATGCACAGGCAGGTATCGACCATATCCAGCGGCATGGAATTGCCCAGGGTATAGCAGCCGATATCGCCGCAGTAGTAGGTCTTCTCGCCGGCCATTGCCTTTTTGACCGCATAGAACGAGGCTCTGTGCGGACAGCCGGCACACAGTACCGGCGGACGCACCGGCAGTTCCGGAAGATCCGTCGTATCGTTCACTGCCGGATCCGCAGAGATATTTAAGTAATCTCGCAGGATCGCAGCCACGCCGTCGGCGCTGTTTTCACCCATTGCGGGTACGTGGGAAGTCAGCTTGCCCAGAACCGTGACGGACAGATGATGTTTGCCGGCCAGTTTCAGCAGCTGCTCCTCCAGATAGGGGCTCAGTTCCTCGATGCACAGCACTTCGCGCACGCCGTCCAGCGCTTTTAACAGGAAGCTTTCCGGCAGGGGATACGCCGTAGCCACACGGATCAGTTTTACTTCCGGATGGTCTTTTAAGAATTCTTTGGCGTACATATAGCTGATCCCGCTGGCGAGTACCGCTTTTTCGGATGCGGCGCCTTCCACGGTATTGAATTTATAAGAAGAGAAATCTTCACCGATGCGGACATTGCGTTCTTCCATCCTTCCATGATTTTTATAGGAAAGACGGGGAAAGATCACGAAACGTCCCGCATCCTTTTGGAAACCGTCATAGGCCTTGGGAACATATGTGTCGGATGCTTCGACGGAAGCATAGCCGTGATCGACGCGTGTGGTAGGACGGAAGATGACAGGGGTCTTGTATTTTTCGGAATATGCAAAAGCATCCTGTATCATCTCAAAGGCTTCTTCCGGAGAAGCGGGATCGAATACGGGGATCCTTGCAAAATCCGCAAAGCGGCGGGTATCCTGCTCGGTCTGTGAGGAGATCGGACCCGGATCGTCTGCCGATACGATGACCATGCCGCCTTCCACACCGACATAAGCCAGGGACATCAAAGGGTCGGAAGCAACATTCAATCCGACCTGTTTCATGGTCACCAAAGCTCTGGCACCGGAATAAGCAGCGGCAGCAGCCACTTCGAGAGCAGCCTTTTCATTGACCGACCATTCCAGGTGAAGGCCTTCATGGGGGCGCTTGGCAAGCGTCTCGATGATCTCCGAGGACGGGGTGCCGGGATAGCCGCAGGCAATATTTACCCCCGCCTTCAGGGCACCGAGCGCGATCGCCCCGTTACCCATTACATATTCTTTCATAAAATGCTCCTTATCAGGTTTTTCTTGGACGGAACTTATTCTATCATAAATCGCGCTCTTTGCATATCAATTTCATTGTCGAAGAAGGAGGATTATGATAAGGTAATAATATTACTTGTTAAAGAGCGGGAGACAGAAATGAAACAGTGGAGAGAGATCAGAAAAGCAGGGAATTATAATGAGATCGGACAGAGAAACCATATCTCGCCGGTCCTGGCGCGGCTGCTCAAAAACAGGGGGATCGAAGAGGATGCGGATATTCAGTCCTATCTGCACGGGGGATTGGAGCTCATGCATGATCCGGGGCAGCTCAAAGATATGGATCTTGCCTGCGGCATTCTGGCGGAAGCCATCGAAGAAGGAAAGAAGATCCGCGTGATCGGGGACTATGATGTGGACGGTGTCTGCGCCAGCGCGATCCTGGTACGCGGGCTGCGAAATGCCGGAGCCGATGCGGATGCCGTGATCCCGCACCGTGTGCGCGACGGGTACGGGATGAATATGGATATGATCGAGAATGCGCAGGCGGATGGCGTGGAGGTGCTGCTGACCTGCGATAACGGGATCTCGGCAAGGGAAGAGGTCGCGCGGGCGGTTTCCTACGGGATCACGATGATCGTAACGGATCATCATGAAGTGCCGTATGAAGATACCGCGGAAGGCCGTCATTATCTGGTGCCGGAAGCGGATGCCGTAGTCGATCCGAAGCAGCCGGATTGTCCGTACCCTTACAACGGGATCTGCGGCGCGTTTGTAGCTTTCAAGCTGATCACATTTTTGTATGAAGAGGTCCTGCAGAAGGAGATGGATACGGTCTTTTACGAGGAACTGCTGCAGCTGGCGGCATTTGCCACGATCGAGGATATCATGGATCTTCTGGATGAAAACCGTCCGCTTGTAAAGCGGGGCCTGGAGCTGCTGAACACCCGGCCGGTACGCGGTATCCGCGAGCTGATCGATGTCATGGAACTTTCGGAAAAAAAGATCAGCGCCTACCATGTCGGGTTTATGCTGGGGCCATGCATCAATGCCAGCGGTCGTATGGATACGGCGGAGAAAGCGCTGCGGCTGCTGCTCACGGAGGATGCGGATGAGGCTATGCGTATTGCGGGAGAACTGCGCGGGCTCAATGAAGAGCGGAAAAAAATGACGGAGCGCGCGGCGGAAGAGGCCTACGCCCTGATCGAAAAGGAATACGCGCAGGATAAGGTCTACGTGGTCTATCTGCCGGACTGCCATGAGAGCATCGCCGGGATCGTTGCCGGGCGTGTGAAGGAGAAATACGGACATCCGGCGCTGATCGTGACGGATGCGGAGGAAGGACTGAAGGGCTCTGCCCGTTCAATCCCCGCTTACCATATGTATGAAGGCTTAACGGAGGTGGCGGATGTCTTTACACGCTTCGGCGGGCATGCCCAAGCGGCCGGTTTCTCGCTGCCGAAGGAGAAGCTTCCGGAACTGCGGCAGAGACTGAACGAAAACTGTAAGCTGGAAGAAAAGGAGTTTGGTGAGATCTTAAGGATCGATCTGATCCTGCCGCTGCAGTATGCTGACGATGCATTATTGCGGGAGATCGAGCAGCTGGAACCCACCGGACAGGGCAATCACCGGGCGCTGTTCGGCAGGGCGGACCTGTGTCTGCTCCGGCTGGATTTCCGCGGGGCGGAGGATATCGTATGCCGGCTGACGGTCCGCGATAACGGCAGGATCTATGAGATGGTGATGTTCCGCCGCAGTGAGGAGATCCGCGCTGCGATCCTTGAAAAATACGGGGAAGAGACGCTGCAGCAGCTGCGGGGAAGAGGGGCGGAGATCCCGCTTATGGCAGTCTATACGATAAGTGAGAATACGTACCGCGGTGTACAGAGCATACAGCTGGTCGTGGAAGATTACCGGATTGCATAGATGTATACACAATTAGTAGATAATGATAAATGTATCTGAAAATACATGTGTGTTTATAGAGATATTGAACAAATATCTGAAAAATGCAAAAAAAAATCAATTTGAACATAAAATTTTCACAATTATCATGTAATATACAATCAGATAGTGAAACACACATTACTATCTCCCCCTCATAACAGGACCGTTACTCCAGAGTGACGGTCTTTTTCTTTACTAAAAAATCCCTATGGTGTAAAATATTTGATGACTATTCAGAATGATCCGAAGCATCTGCTGCTGAGAGCGTACGAAAACGTATATCCGGTTACAAATATTGTAGGATTAATTATTCGGAACAGTTCGGGATTTGATTTTACATATTTTACATTTCGGAGGATTCAGATATGAAAAAACTTTCGGAACTTATAGATAGATTAAAGCCGGCCCTGCTGTGCGGCGCGCCGGAGAAAGAGATCTCTGCAGTGGTCTACGATTCGCGGAAGATCACGGAAGGGTGTCTCTTTATCGCGATCCGTGGCGCTAATTTTGACGGACATTCCGCCATCCCGCAGGCGATCGAAAAGAAAGCGGCTGCAGTGCTGGCGGAAAGCATTGACGGCGGGATGCTCAAAGACTGTGAAAATGCCGGGCTGACGGTGGTTCAGACAGAGAATACCCGTTATGGTCTGGGACTGGTTTCGGCGGCCTGGTTCGGGCATCCGGCCGGGAAGCTGAAGACGATCGGCATTACCGGTACGAAGGGAAAGACGACAACGACCTATCTGATCAAGTCGATGCTGGAAAATGCCGGCGTGAAATGCGGCCTGATCGGTACGATCGAAGTGGATAACGGCAGAGAGCGTATTCCGGCAGTCAATACCACTCCGGAATCCTATCTGGTGCAGGAATACTTTGCGCAGTTGGTGCAGAACGGTTGTGAAGCGGTGGTAATGGAGGTGTCGTCCCAGGCGCTGATGATGCACCGTGTCGCCGGTATCACTTATGATATCGGTGTATTCACCAATCTGTCGCCGGATCACATCGGGCCGAACGAGCATAAGGATTTTGACGAATATCTGTATTGCAAGAGCCTGCTGTTCCGGCAGAGCCGGGTGGCGCTGGTGAACGGAGAGGATCCGTACACGGAGCAGATCTTAAAGGACAATACCTGCGAGAACGTGGAACGGTATGGTTTCGGGGAAGGCGATGATTACCGGGCTTCCGGAGAAAAACTGATGCACGAGCATGGCGCGCTGGGCGTATGCTTTCATCTGGACGGCTGGAAGGCGGAAGACGGAAGCGTGCTTTCCGAAGTGGAGGCGCCGTTCCCGGGACGGTTTTCCATATACAATGTGCTGTCGGCGCTGGCAGTGTGCAGACATCTTAAGGTGAATGCGGAAGCAGCGCAGAAAGGACTGAAGCAGGCGCATGTCAAAGGGCGCATCGAGATGCTGCCGGTCTCTTCCGAATATACATTGATGATCGATTATGCGCACAATGCGATGGCACTCGAGAGCCTGCTGAC
>JAFWRC010000032.1 GCA_017508825.1 Lachnospiraceae bacterium | reverse complement strand
TTCACCGTCATAAAGACCAGCAGCGGAAGCAGGATGCAGGCAATGAGCGCCATCTGCCAGTTTAAGCGGTACATCACGATAAAAGTTACGATGATCGTCAGCCCCTGTATAAATACGGACGGCAGACCATCGATGAAAAATTCGGTGACTCTCTCCGCATCGCTGACCACGCGTGTCATCAAACCGCCGGTCTGCTTGCTGGTAAAGAAGTTCAGTGACAGCCGGCTCATAGCCGTGAAGATATCGGTCTTGATATCCCGAACCGTTGAAGTTGCCACTTTCGCCATGACCGCCATCTGCACCGCATTGGTCAGATGATTGATCAGCCGGCAGCCGAACATCATCAGCACCAGCAGTCCAAGCGCCAGTGTGAACTGTCCTGTCAGTCCGTACTTTACAAGGAAGTCTTCGTTCTTCGCCAATACCTGGTCATAGAGCATCGTACCGCTCAAATACGGCCAGGCAACACCGATGACTGCGGATAAAATGTAGCAGACGATCAGCAATGCGATCAGTACTTTGTACTTAAAGAAATACTTGAGTGTCCTGCCGAAGATGGTACGTTTATTGGTACATTTCGGGCAGACTTTCTTTTCCTTATCCGGATACATGGTGCCGCAGATCGGGCAATACAGGGATTCCTCTTCTTCCTCTTCCTTCTGTATCACCTCGTCATCGATCACGTTTCCTTCTCGGATGTTCTTTGCCTGGCGCAGCAGAAACTGCATCGTCTCCATATGCGTATTGGTAAATGCCGCCAGTTCCTTTTTTCCATCTTCCGTTTCGGCATACAGTATATTGGAACCGATGTTTCGCAGGATGCGCATATGCTCCAGCCCGCTCAATTCATACAGATGCAATTCCGGCTCTTCCGAGATTTCCGTCGTCGCCGCTTCATTGTTCTGTGTTCCCCGGAAGTAAAAGATGTGATCCTCCGGCAAACCACATGTGCACACGCCCAGCAATGACGATGTCAAAAACGCCACGCCAGCAATATACTCACACGAAAACGAAAGGTCTACCGGGCTGACATAGAGAATGTCCGCTTCCGCGATCCCGTTCGCTTTCAGTGTCTGTTGTATGTTTTTTGGTAGTTTATGGTCTTTCATAATTATTGTATTATTGTCCCCCTATTAGTTATCGCCACTTATACTTACACCTCATCCACCCTTCGGGCACCTTCCGCTACGGCATACAGTCCTGCTAAACTCACTTCGTTCATTAAGCAGGAACTGGTACCCTCAAGGGGAAAGCAAGGTGTGACATTCAATTTCTACGCCACACCGACCGCTTAGGTGGATTTATTATTTCATGTAAGCACACTATCCGGAACATAAGCGCTTATACGGATGCCGTCCTCCAGATACTCTTCCGCAAGGATCTGTCCGTACTTGTGGAATTCATCCAATCGTTTTCCGTCCGAATACGGGATCAGGCATTCTACATATTTACGCTTCTTCTGCAGCGTATCCTCGATGGTTTCCAGAAGCGCATCAATGTTATCGCCTGTCTTTGCCGAGATCCGCAACCAGTTATCCGCGTAAACATCGACCAGCCGCTCCTCTCCCGTTATCAGATCACATTTGTTAAATGCCGTGATCACGGGCTTTCCGGTCACATCCAGCTCCCGCAGTGTCTTATAGACTACCTGCAGATGCATATCCAGTTCCGGATCTGAAGCATCTGCCACATGCAGGATCACATCGGCATATTTTGCTTCTTCCAGTGTACTGCGGAATGCATCGATCAGCTGATGCGGCAGTTTGTTGATAAAACCTACCGTATCCGTAAACAATACTTCCTGACCGCCTTTCATCACGCAAGTGCGCGTGGTCGGATCCAGCGTTGCAAACAGTTTGTCTTCCGAAAGTACGGAGGAATCCGTCAAAAGATTGATCAGTGTGGACTTCCCTGCATTGGTGTATCCGACGATTGCGACCACCGGCGTCCGATTGCCCATACGGCGTTTTCTCGTCGTCATTCTTACACGCTGCATTTCCTTGATTTCTGAAGACAGTCTGGAGATCCGCCTTCCGATCACTCTTCGGTCCGTCTCCAGCTTGGTCTCACCCGGTCCTCTGGTACCGATACCACCGCCCAAACGGGACATCGCTTTACCGGCACCGATCAGATGACTGGAACGGTATTTGAGCTGCGCCATCTCCACTTGAAGTTTCCCTTCGCTGGTATGCGCATGCGCCGCAAAGATATCCAGGATCAGCATCGTACGATCGATCACTTTGGTATCCAAAAGGTCCGAGAGATTGCGCATCTGCGCCGGTGTCAGCTCATCATCGCAGATCACACCGTCAGCATCTTTGGCTACCAGGCTGATCTTTAATTCCATCGCTTTACCGCTGCCGATATAAGTTGCCGGATCCGGTCGCATCATCTTCTGCTTCATCCGCCCTACCGCGATACCGTCTGCGGTATCCAAAAGGTCTGAAAGTTCATCCAAAGATGCATCTGCTTCCGATTCTTCGCCGCTGTAGGCAATCAATAGTATATATTTTTCTTTTCTGATATCGTTTTCGTACATATATATATCCTCCATTTGATCTGTGTTTCGATAACCGTTCAGAACCCATCGTTTCTTCCGGTTACGGCAGTAAATGCTTCGGGCTGTTTTTAACAATCAGCCCCTTTTTTATGTGTGAAACCATAGATCAATGGCTAAAGTTCCACACATTCAGATGTTTCTCAACTTCATGAAATTGATCATTTTGAATGTACCTCCCTGATATTTCTTACTTCAAAGG
>JAFWRC010000269.1 GCA_017508825.1 Lachnospiraceae bacterium | reverse complement strand
GGTTTCGGCGCCGTCTGCTGCTGCTGGATGTCGGCCATGACCTCTTCATCCGTTACCGTCTTCTTATGATCTGCATTATACCGTTCCTGCAGTTTATTGATGAGCTGGCCTTCGCGAAGCGCGCCATGCCCCACCGCTGCCAGGATATTGTCCCAGTCCTTGAAGCCGTAACGCTTCAGCAGCGCATCCAGGTACTCCTTCTTCATCAGCTCGGTCTGATCGATGCCCTTGGCCTTGCAATAAGCCGTCATCAGCTCCCGGCCGTGCACGATATTGTCTTCCTTAAACTCGTGCTTGAACCACTGGTTGATCTTGTTCCTTGCCTGATTGGACTTGACCAGTGCCAGCCAGTCACGGCTGGGTCCCTTGGAATTCTGGCTTGTTAAGATATCGATCACATCACCGTTCTGGATGCGGTAGTTGATCGTTACCAGTCTGCCGTTAACTCTCGCTCCGATCATCTTATTGCCGACGGCCGAATGAATGCTGTAGGCGAAATCGATCGGTGTGGAACCTGCCGGCAGGTTTTTGACATCGCCGGCCGGTGTGAAGCAGTATACATTATCGGAATACAGCTCCAGGTCACTCTTGACCAGCTTCATAAATTCCTTGTTATCCGAAGTATCCTGCTGCCACTCCAGGATCTGGCGAAGCCATGTCAGTTTCTCCTCTTCCTGCAGTTCCGGCTTCTTGCCGTCGGATGCTTCCTTATACTTCCAGTGCGCCGCGATACCGTATTCTGCCGTACGGTGCATCTCAAAGGTACGGATCTGGATCTCGAAGGGCACGCCGTTCTCACCGATCAGTGTGGTATGCAGCGACTGGTACATATTGTCTTTCGGTACGGAAATATAATCCTTGAAACGCCCCGGTATGGGTTTGTAGATCTCATGGATCACACCCAGCGCAGCGTAACAGTCTTTGACCGTGGATACGATGATACGCACCGCGAACAGGTCGTAGATCTGATCGATCGTCTTGTTCTGGTTGATCATCTTTTTGTAGATACTGTAGAAGTGCTTCACACGGCCGTCGATCTTGGCTTCGATCCCGGCATCTTTGATATGCTTGCGCACTTCATCGACGATCCTCTGCACATACTTTTCACGTTCGGATTTTCGTTCCGCGATCTGCAGCGAGAGGCTATGATAAGCTTCCGGTTCCAGATATTTGAGCGACAGGTCTTCCAACTCTACCTTGATCTTGGAAATACCCAGACGCTGTGCGATCGGCGCGTAGATATCGATGGTCTCTCTGGAGATGTCCTGCTGTTTCTCCGGCTTCATATAAGCCAGGGTACGCATATTGTGCAGGCGGTCCGCCAGTTTGATCATGATGACACGGATATCCTTGGCCATCGCCAGGAACATCTTACGCAAATTGGCTGCCTGGCGCTCCACTTTATCCGAGGAATACTGCAGCTTGGACAGCTTGGTCACGCCGTCAACGAGCAGGGCCACATCGGCGCCAAACTCCGCCGTCAGCTCTTCGATCGTCATCACGGTATCTTCTACCACATCATGCAGAAGACCGGCCGCAATGGTCTCCTTATCCATTTCCATATCGGCGAGAATGATCGCCACACAGATTGGGTGGATGATATAGGGTTCCCCGGACTTGCGCTTCTGGTCCTTATGAAAATCGTAGGCTGTCTTATACGCCTTTTCGATCAGGGAGATATCATCGGATGGATGGTATCTCTTCACACGCGTGATCAGTTCCCCGTACAGATCCTCCGGGGACTGGAATTCTGCAATATCTTCAATGCGGCCGTCGTCGATCACTACCGCCACGTGCTCATCCGTTACATCCGGCGTAGCCTCATCCGCAACGGGCGCAGAAGGCACACCCATGATCGAGCTGCCCAGCGGCGCCGTGACCGTGATCTTTTCCATCAGGTCCTCTACCACGGGCTCTGCAGCAAGCGCGTTCTGCTTCTCCGACTTGTTCTGCAGTTCAAGGATCTCCTCCTGCAGACTGTTTGCCGCGTTTTCATCCGAACGGGATGCGTGCACGTTCATAGCCGCCGTTTCCGCCGCATCTACATTTTCTCTTTGTCCGATTTTTGCCTGTTCGTCGTCCATATACACAACTTCCTATGTATCGTTTGCTTTTTTATTCGCCCTCGTATGTTACCGCGCTGTCCAGACGGTAGCCGGCGATCTTTTCGCGGCCTTTTAAGTCCGGCAGTTCGATCAGCACACAGACGCCTGCTACCTTGCCACCCAGTTTTTCCACCAGTTTGATCATGGCTTCCGTGGTGCCTCCGGTAGCGATCAGATCATCTACCAGCAGCACTTTTGCGCCTTCCGGGAAGCTGTCCACATGCATCTCGATCTCCGTGCTACCGTACTCCAGATCATACGACTGTGAGACGGTCTTGCCCGGCAGCTTGCCTTTCTTACGGATCAGCACAAACGGCTTATGCTTCTGATACGCCATCGGCGCGCCGAAGATAAAGCCTCTCGATTCCGCGCCGGCGATCACGTCAAAGTCCAGATCTTTAACCAGATCCAGCATCGTATCGACGGCCAGCTGAAACCCTTCCGCATCCTGTATGATCGTTGTGATATCCCGGAACTGAATGCCCGGCACCGGGAAATCCGGTATCGTGCGAATGTAATCTTTGATCGTTTTCATCGGTCCTTTCCCCCTCTCAAAAACATCAAGTTTTTTCTTATCGTTCGCTATAGAAAATAATTAGGACCATTTTAGCACAAGTGACAAAAAAATTCAATTTGCGTATACAAAAAATACAATTTTTCTTTGTGCACAAAAAAGCAACCGGATGATGCACGGCTGCTTTTTATATATCGTTATTCAACTTTCCACCTCATCCGCCCTTCGGGCACCTTCCCCTCAAGGGGAAGGCAAGATGAGTATTCTGCTTCAACCCCTGCCCTCAAGGGGAAGGCAAGGTGTTTTTAGTACATTCCCGGTGCGCCTGCGCCTGCCGGCATTGCCGGAGCGGGCTCCTTGATAGTAGCTACTACGGACTCGGTGGTCAGCAGTGTGCTTGCTACGGAAGTAGCGTTCTGCAGTGCGCTTCTGGTTACCTTTGCCGGATCCAGGATGCCTGCGGATACCAT
>JAFWRC010000268.1 GCA_017508825.1 Lachnospiraceae bacterium | reverse complement strand
TTTTATAAGGTGTTTCTCTGGATCGTTCTGTTTTTTTACCTGGCCGTGTTCCAGTTTCGCAGAAACAGACGTGTTGAGGTCTGGAAACAGGAAATTGCCGATAAAGTATTTGAAGTGATCAAGCAGCATGTCACGCTGCTGTTGTGTCTGCTGCTGTTTTTATTCTTTATCAGCTGGTCGAGTCGTATCTCGCGTACCGTTATGGCGGCGATGATCGGTTTCGGTATGTTCAATGACCTGTTCATCCGCTGGCAGTACGGTAAGTATGCGGCCCGCAGCATCCAGAAGAGCCAGAAGGTGCTGCAGGTGATCCTGGTAGCGGAAGATGATGAAGCGGAACGGCTGAAATGGTGTCTGGAGCGCTATGGCTACCGGAACGAGTGGAAACAGATCCACCGACGCTGTCAGGTGAAAGAGATACTTACTGCAGAGAAAGCAAAGGCGAAGGACGCATTTTCTCAGGCGGAAGCCGATCTGATCTATCTGTCTGCCGCGGCGGCAGAACGGTTTACGGCAGAAGAGACCGATGCGCTGGAGCGGGCAGGGATCCCTGTCTGCAGCGAACTGCAATGGAACGGCCGCAGTCCGGAGACGGATATGGTGGTACGCGCCGGCAGCAAAGCGGTGGTATATCAGAACTTTATGTGTCAGAGATCACCGGTGCTGGGCGTCAACTACACGACGTCCTCCATCTCGGAAGTGGCGGGGTATCTCATCCGGCACGCCGAAGAGCTGGCCGGAAAATATATCTGTTTTTCCAATGTGCATACGACGGTAATGGCGGCGGACGATCCGGAGTACCGAGAGGTTTTGAATCATTCGGCGATGACGTTTCCGGACGGGATGCCGGTGGCCAAAAAAATCGCGGAGAACGGTTTTTACCAGGCGGAACGTGTTGCCGGACCGGATCTGATGGAGGCACTTTTTAAACAGAGTATGGGAACCGGCAGAAAGCATTATTTTTACGGTTCCAGTGAAAAGACCATTGAAGCGCTGGAGAAGAACTTACGTGAGCGCTATCCCTGGATGGAGATCGTCGGGATGGTTTCTCCGCCGTTCCGTCCCCTGACCGAGGAAGAGGATGCTGCTGCCGTGGATGCGATCAATGAGAGCGGCGCGGATTTTGTCTGGATCGGACTGGGAGCACCCAAGCAGGAAAAATGGATGTACGCCCACCGGGACAGGATCCACGGTGTTATGCTGGGGGTCGGCGCCGGATTTGACTTCCACGCGGGGACGATTCGACGTGCGCCTTCGCTGATACAGCGCCTCGGACTGGAATGGTTCTACCGGCTGCTGCAGAATCCGGGACGTCTGCTGAAACGCTATTTTGTCACCAATACCAAGTTTTTACTGTATACCCGGCTGAAAAAGGGAGAAAGGAGGAAGAAAGATGGTACAGAAGGGTAAAAACGTATTTAAGCATTTTGATTTTATGGTACTTGATTTTATCCTGGCCCAGATCGCGCTTCCCCTGGCTTACTACATCCGGCAGAAGGACTTTACCCTGTACGGAAAGGATGCATACCAGACGTTCATACTCCTGATCGCTGTGGCGGCACTGGTCAATTTCTTCTTCACGGAAAACTATAAGAATATCTTAAAGCGCGGTTTTATGAAGGAGCTGACGGCGACGCTGAAGTATATTCTTCTGAACCTGCTGCTGGTGATCTTCTGGCTGTTCTTTAGCAAGCAGGGGGATCAGATCTCGCGTTCCGTAGTGATCTACTTTATCCTGATGGTCGGTGTATCCAGCTATGCGATGCGCAATCTCTGGAAGATCCATGTGCGGAGCAAGATCTACAAGAACAAGGATAAGCAGGAGCACCTGCTGGTATTTACCCATAGCAGCATCGCGGAGGAAGTGATCGAGGAATTCCTGACGCATCTGCTGGAGCCGGTGAAGGTGGTGGGGCTGGTCACGGTGGATGACGGTATCCCTGTCGGGAAGGTCATCGACGGCGTGGAAGTGATATCGCTCTATAAGGATGCGACCGAATATATACGTCTGAACTGGGTGGATTCGGTATATATCAAACTGCCGCCCGATGTCCGCACGCCACAGGGGCTGCTGGACCGCTGTGCCACCATGGGCGTGACCACCTACCGCTGTCTGTCGATGGAGTCGGAACGCAGCGTGGTGCAGTCCATCGACCGCATCGCCGGCAATATCGTGATGGTGGAAAGCATGAATATCGTCCCGCCCGGACGGCTGTTTGCAAAACGGCTTCTGGATATCGCCGGTGGTTTCGTGGGAGTGCTCTTTACGCTTTTGCTTACCATCTTTGTCGGACCGGTGATCTACTTTACCGATCCGGGACCGATCTTCTTTTCACAAAACCGCGTTGGCAAGAACGGACGGATCTTTAAGATCTATAAATTCCGCAGTATGTATCAGGATGCGGAAAAGCGGAAAAAGGAACTGATGGACAAAAATACGATGCAGGGTCTGATGTTTAAGATGGACGATGACCCGCGTATCCTGGGCAGCGGTCCGGACGGAAAGAAGCACGGTGTGGGATGGTTCATCCGCAAGACTTCGATCGACGAATTTCCACAGTTCTGGAACGTGCTGAAAGGGGAGATGTCCCTGGTAGGCACCAGGCCGCCGACGGTGGATGAATGGGAGCAGTACAAGCTGCATCACCGCGCAAGGCTGGCAATGAAGCCGGGGATCACGGGATTGTGGCAGACGAGCGGCAGAAGCGAGATTACGGATTTTGAAGATGTCATCAAGCTGGACCTGGAATACATCAATACCTGGACGATCGCAGGCGATCTGCGACTGATCTTGAAGACGGTCGGAGAAGTATTTAAACCTAAGGGAGCCAAGTAAATAAATCTAACAGGACGCATAATAAAACCCCCGGGGGCTGCCCCGGGGGTTTTGTGATGCGGGAGAATCCGGCTTATTTCACCGTCTTCTCACTCTTCACCATACCTGCCACGATCGTGTATTCCTTATTATCCTGCTTGTACGTACCGTTATAGCCTTCTGCCAGACGTCCGTTCTGGATCAGGAACCAGTGCTTGTCATACTCTGCCAGACCGGTGTACTGGATCTGTGCCTGACCTTCTGCCAGGTAGTACCATACCTTGCTCTGCGGATCCTGGTTCAAACCGCTCACTTCTCTCTGGATACGACCTGCGCCTACCAGGAACAGACCGCCGTTGTAACCGACATAACCGGAGAATGCGGTATCCATCTTGC
>JAFWRC010000267.1 GCA_017508825.1 Lachnospiraceae bacterium | reverse complement strand
CTCCCATTATATTGTTGCAAATACTCTTTTACGATAATATTATAATGCATAGTATAAAGCTTTATATAGCAAACCTTTTAGAGGATCAAAAGATGCTGAAGAATTATATTTGCCCCGGATGCGGCGGTACCATCGAATTTTCACCCGAAACCGATGAGTTGTATTGTTTTTATTGCGGATCGCGCTATTCCGTAACAGAATGGAAAGCGTTATACGGAGATTCCCCCGAGGGACAGCCGGCAGCAGATCCCGTTGCGCAGGCAACGCCTTCCGAGGCTGATACTGTTCAGGAGGCACACCGCGAAGCGTACATCCAGATGCAGATCCTGCATTGCAATTCCTGCGGCGGAGAGCTTGCCATCGACGGTGTGGAGAGTTCCTCCTTCTGTCCCTATTGCGGTCAGGCTACCGTTGTGATGGATCGCCTGGAATATCAGCTGCGGCCGGATTATATTTTACCTTTCCGTATTACGAAGGAACAAGCCGAAGTCGCGATCCGAAGCCGTTTCCGTATGGGAAGCTATATCCCGAAGGAAATCAAGGAGTTTCATCTCGACAAGCTCAGAGGTATTTATATTCCTTTCTGGCTCTATGATATGTACTATGGCGATGACCAGTATTGGAAGTACGAAAAAAAGGAAAACAAATCAACCTATACAAGATACAGCCGCAGACTGGCCGATTGCTTTTTCAAAAAAATGACTCTGGATGCTTCCGAACGGCTGAATGACAATTCTTCCCAGCGTCTGGAGCCCTACTTTATGAATGATCTGAAGACTTTTGATCCTGCATATCTGTCCGGCTTCTATTCCGACCGGTACGATGTGGGGACGGATGAAACCGACAGCATTGCTTTTATGCGTGCAAAAGAACTGTTTAATGCGAACATGCAGAAAACAATCCCCGGGAAAAAGCAAAGTCTGGTTGACAGTATGCCGGTACACCATATCACAAAGCGGCAGTATGCTTATCTTCCCGTGTGGTTTCTGACGTTCCGGCAGGATAACACACCTTATACGATCCTGATGAACGGACAGACGGGGAAAATCGTGGGAGCCGTACCGTTCATAAAGAAGAAAGCCTACATCCGCTTCATCCTTTTGGCCATTTTATTCTGCGTTTTATTTGCGATCATCGGAGCGATCTCTATGCCTTATATTATGAACATGAGGGGCTCCAGCGACACCGGTAAGATCGGCGGATTATACTTTGCCGGGATCTTCGCGGCACTTTGCCGCACCTGGCCCGTTGCCACCCGAAAGTATAAAGCTTTGATGCTGAGTATCAAACTGACACAATCCAAAACCACCAGCAGATTTGTCAGAGAAAGGACGGAAAGATCATAATGGATGCATGGACATTAATGTGGACGATCATCGGAATCCTGATCGGGATCATTATCGGCATCGGACTGGCTCTGCGTATCATCGTACAGAATATTAAAGCATCCAATGACATAGGAGATTCCAAAGGCGAACTGGAGGATTTTCATGCCGTACTCAACCTCATTGAGGATAAGGATGATCTGAAAAATTTCAACCGGGATCGCCTCGGCAGGCCCCGGCTGGAAGCAAACTTCCAACGGCTGCACGGCGCCTACTATTCCGATCCGTCGCAATCATAACATTGAGTGGGCAGGTACTGTGAAATATTTTTCACAATACCTGCCCTCTAATGTCCCTTTGTTGGAAACAAACCCACTGCGTTCCCTCTCTTGCCATACCTTATGCAAGCGTGTATAATAGCGGGGTATTTAAGCTGTATCGGATAGGGCAAAAACTGCTCTCTTATTATGAGCAAGAGAAATGTCAGCAAAGCTGATTATGCATAGACAAATCGCATATCTATCCGGAAATGCAAAGCAGATCTGAATTGATACGATGGAAATGCAAAAATAACAGATATGAATTACGAACGGAATTACAGAAGAAAAAAGAACCGGAACAACGCAAATCTGCCCATATGGATCTCGCTGATCCTTATGGGCGTACTGCTTGTTGCCATTGTGATACTGCGGTCGGGCCTGCTGTCAAAGAAAGAGCCGGCCGAACCGGCGCCGGCAGCATCTGAGAATACGATCACGCCCACACCCACTCTGCCTCCCGAAGTCCTTTCCAAAACGGTGGTGGAGCTCTATGACGGGATCGTATCTATGGAGCTAGGAGAACCGGTAGAGATCACGGTTTCCGAGAATGCCGTATCCGAAAACGAACTCGTTTCCGCTCCCGACGTTGACCGGACCTTTGAAACCAATCTGCCCATTCTCTATCTATCCACAGACAGCGGCAAAGCCGTGACCAGCCGTGACGTATACGCGCCGGGCAAGCTGATCCTGGACGGACAGGAATATAC
Source organism: Lachnospiraceae bacterium (assembly GCA_017508825.1). Classification (GTDB taxonomy): domain Bacteria; phylum Bacillota; class Clostridia; order Lachnospirales; family Lachnospiraceae; genus NK4A136. The sequence continues at coordinate 31,723 of JAFWRC010000267.1, read as the reverse complement.
CCTTGGCATCCGCGGCCGCGGCAATACCACCTGGCGCTATTATCCGCAGAAGGGATATATGCTCAAACTCGACGACTCCGCATCTCTGCTCGGCTGTCTGAATGCGGAAAAATACGTATTAGTCTCCAGCTATGTCGATAAGACCTTTATCCGCAACTGCGTGGCGATGGACATCGCCGCCTGCATGGACGGTCTGGATTACACACCGAAGCAGCAGCTGGTGGATGTTTATCTCAATAACAAATACATCGGTGTCTACACCTTCTCCGAAAAGATCGAGCCAGGACAGGACAAAGTGGATCTCTTTGCCGATCAGGGCATGCCCCTATCCGAACCCAAGGAAGGCGACACTCCGTTCCTTTTAGAGACCGGTATCGATCTGTTCAATTACAATGTAAAGTACGGTCAGGATCATTTTGAAACACCGCATTCCCCGCGTCTGCGTTTTATCTATCCGGAGTTTGACAAAGCCAATACACCGGAAGCCAAATTCATCATGGATTATATGTCGCAGGTAGACAGTGCTTTCGTCGCAAAAGAAGGCTGGCAGGATCTGATCGATCAGGACTCCTGGGTGGACTGGTTCATCGTAATGGAGCTGTGTGTCAATACGGACTCGGCCCTTTGGCGCAGCACCTTCTTATACCGTCAGGAAAACGGTCTCTTAAAGATCGGCCCCGTCTGGGATTTCGATATGGCAATGGGCAACTTCTCCCACGACAACAAAACATACCGTTACTGGAGCAGTGCCGAACAGGTTTATAATCTGGCACAAAACCACTACATGTCCTATCTCTACAAGGATGATGACTTTATGCTGGCCGTCCGGGAACGCTGGGATGAGAAAAAGGACGAGCTGCTGCAGGTGGCCTTTGATTCCATAGACCGTCACACCGAGGAATCTTCCTTATCCCGTCCGCAGAACGACCGTGTCTACGGCCGCAGCAGCCGCGATTCCCAGGCACTTGCGCTCAAGGATTTCCTGCAGAAACGTTATGACTGGATCGACGAGAGCATCCATATGGATGATTTTAACCGTCACGCTGCAACCTACACCTTATATGATTACCACCCACAGAATAACGCAGGCGCCGAAGAGGCGGCTCCGCCCGCACCTGTTCCGGACGGGGAGCTCGCGCCGATGCCGGATGCCGGGATCGCGCCGGTCCCCGACACCATACCGGAAGCAGCTCCACTGCCAGAAACCGCACCGATTGAATAAATTCATGTTTATCGGTAAACAAATGGCTTCCCCCTAGAAGGGGGAAGCTGTCAGCGAAGCTGACTGATGAGGGTCTATTCTCCGGTCAAGCTGCCCCTCATCCGGCCTTCGGCCACCTTCCCCCCGAAGGGGGGAAGGCAGGATAAACATGAATTTCCAGCATGAAAGGAACCGAAATATGAATACAGCAATTCTGAAAAAATACAGCCTAGCTGCCCTGCTCACAGCTGCCCTGCTGGCCGGCTGCGGAAACAGCGGTGTCAAACCGGCGAATGGCCTGGCAGATACGCCACCGGCACAGAGTACACAAACATCAGGCGAGATAACGGAAATAACAGCCTCCGGAACTGCAGAGACAGGCACTTCCGCAACAGCAGGCGGCACCGTTACCATCGATCTTGGAAATGCATCCGAAGGCAGTCCGGCAACTATAAGCGATCCGGAAGATCTGAGCTTCCTGACAGAGTTTATCTACGATACCGGATCCAAAAAAGAATACACCGTAACGGAAACGATCACCACCAAGGCATCGTCTTTTGACCAGATGGAAGAATACGACGAAGCACATGCGATCCTCCTGAACCTAAACGGCAGCGGTCTGGATATCACCACCGGAGCGGCTGTTTCAAACGAAGCAAAGGAAAACTATATCTCCGAAGCGATCGTAATGGAGGGGAATAAGATCTGCATCACCAAAAGCGGCACCTATATCCTGCGGGGATCCTTAAGCGGCGGACAGATCTGCTTCCGCGGCAGTACAGACGATAAGGTGCAGCTGGTATTGGACGGCGTGGATCTTTCCTGTACGAGCGGCGCCCCCATCTGCTTTGAAAGCGGAGACAAAGCACTCATCACCCTGGCGCAAGGCAGCGTCAATCATGTCAGTGACGGCATCGATTCACAGGAGAAGGGTTGCATTTTCAGCAAGATCGACTTAACGATCAACGGCAGCGGAAGTCTGGAAGTGACCGGAGTGCGAAACAACGGCATCAGCTGCAAGGATGATCTCAAGATCTTAAACGGCACCATCTCCGTACAGGCTGAGAAAAACGCCCTGAAAGGAAACGACAGCGTTGTGATCCTCGGAGGTACCATCACGCTTTCCTCCAAGGATGACGGTATCCAGTCGGATAAAAAGGAAGATCCCGAAAAGGGCTTTGTCTATCTTGACGGAGGAACGATCGATATCAAGGCAGACGATGACGGTGTGCAGGCAGTGACGGCACTTGTCGTACGGGAAGGCACAACCGTTAACATCCGCTGCTATGATAAAAAGTTTAATTGTGACAATTATGTCGAGATACCGGACAGCCTGAAATAAAACCACACCCGGGCCTCAATCTTGATTTTTCCCGATATATATTATATATTTGAACTGTTATGAACGCTAAAGTATTACATACACTGGAATTTGATAAGATCACTGCGATCCTTTCCGATCATACAGGCAGTGCGCCGGCAAAGCGCATGTGCGAGACCCTGCGTCCGTCGCAGAATGCGGAGTGGATCGAGAATGCCCAGGAGCAGACGGCGGCAGCGCTTACGCGTTATCTGATAAGCGACCGCATCTCCTTCGGGGCTAATTTTGATGTACGTCAGTTATTGAAGGACGCCGGTATCGGACGTTCTCTTTCCATGGGAGAACTGTTATCCTTATCCCGGCTGCTGATCTGTGTGGGGACCTGCGCGGAATACGGTACCGAGACCGGTGCCCCTGCGGAAGAACCGCAGGACTGCCTGACCGATCTTTTTATGCGCCTGGATCCGCTCACACAATTGTCCAATGAAATCACCCGCTGCATCCTCTCTGAAGAGGAGATGGCGGATAACGCATCCAAGGACCTGGCAGAGATCCGCCGTTCTTTCAATGTGATCACCGGCCGTATCCACAGCCAGTTGAACCATATGGTGAACCAGTCGCTGCGCAGTTATCTGCAGGATGCCGTGATCACTATGCGCGGGGATCGTTACTGTATCCCGGTCAAATCGGAATACAAATCACAGGTACCGGGCATTGTACATGACCAGTCTTCCACCGGTTCCACCTTTTTTATCGAACCGGCAGCGATCGTTGAGCTGAACAACCAGCTCAACCAGTTAAAACAAAAAGAACAGGACGAGATCCGGCGCATCCTGGCCGCGCTTTCCGCTCACGTAGCACAGTACGGTGACATCATCGCCGAGGATCAGAAGACCCTGACTTTACTGGATTTTATCTTTGCAAAAGCAAAGTATGCCTTAAAGATCAATGCCACCAGGCCGCTATACAATACGGAACACCGTATCCGGCTGCGCAAGGCAAGACATCCGCTTCTGGATCCTGCCAAGGCAGTACCCATCGATGTTACGCTCGGCCAGGACTATGATCTGCTGGTGGTCACCGGCCCCAATACCGGCGGTAAGACGGTTTCTTTAAAGACCGTCGGATTACTGACCTTAATGGGCCAGGCGGGACTGCATATCCCGGCCCTGGACCGTTCGGAATTGTCCTTATTCTCGGAAGTATTTGCGGATATCGGAGATGAACAGAGCATCGAACAGAGCCTGTCCACCTTCTCTTCCCATATGACCAGCATCGTGCAGATCCTGAAAAAAGCCGACAAAGACAGCCTGTGTCTGTTCGACGAATTGGGCGCCGGTACGGATCCTACCGAAGGCGCCGCTCTGGCGACCGCGATCTTAAACCATCTGCACACACAGGGCATCCGCACCATGGCAACAACACATTACAGCGAGTTAAAGATCTATGCTTTATCTACGGAAGGTGTGGAAAACGCCAGCTGTGAATTTGATGTGGAGACCTTGAGTCCCACATACCGCCTGCTCACCGGTATTCCGGGTAAGAGTAACGCTTTTGCGATCTCGAAAAAACTCGGTCTGTCCGATGACATCATCGATGCCGCCGGCAAGTATGTGAGCAGCGAATCCGAAAGTTTCGAAAACGTGATCGCCGATCTGGAGCATAAGCGCATCCTGCTGGAAAAAGAACGGGAAGCGTTTGACGAGCAGAAAAAAGATCTGGAAAACCGCTTAAAAGATGTAGAAGTCCGCGAAGATAAACTGCAGAACCAGCGCGAACAGATCTTAAAAGACGCCCGCGAAGAAGCAAAGGATATCCTGCAGGATGCCAAGGATGTGGCCGATGAGACCATCCGTGTATTCAATCAGCAGGGCAGCCAGGTGAAGATCCAGACCATGGAGAAGAAACGCCAGAACGTACGTGAATGGCTCTCCAAACAGGACGAAGCGATCTACCGCGAGGCGATGCAGAACAGCAAGAAAAAGAAACCGGAGGAAGTGAGCGCTCCGAAGATCCTCACGGCAAAGGAAGCCACCCCCGGTACTCCGGTGCACATCATCTCCATGCAGGTAGACGGTGTGATCCTCACGGCTCCCGACAAACACGGCAATGTACAGGTACAGTGCGGCATCATGCGGAGCAAAGTGCGTCTCGGTGATCTGACCCGCGCACAGGCAAAGCCCGAAAGCAACACCAAAAAGACCGGCCCTGTGAAAACCGGCAAACTGGATCTGAGCAGGGCATCCCACGTATCCGCCGAGATCAACGTGATCGGCTCTACCGTGGATGACGCGGTTGCCCGGATCGATAAATATCTGGACGACGCCTATATGACACATATGGAAAGAGTACGCATCGTACATGGCAAGGGCACCGGCGCCCTGCGAAAAGGCATTCACGATTACCTGCGCAGCAATCCGGTGGTAAAGAGTTTTGCTCTGGCAGCGCACGGAGAAGGCGATGCCGGTGTCACTGTTGTAGAATTTCGCTAACATTTAAGAAAGAAGGTATCCTATGGCAGAAAAACAACGCATCCTGATCGTAGATGATGACGAGAATATTGCTGAGCTGATCAGCCTGTATCTGACCAAAGAGTGTTTTGAAACCAGGATCGTCGGCGATGGCGAATCTGCATTGAACGCCGTCAAAGAATTCAATCCGAATCTGATCCTGCTGGATCTGATGCTGCCGGGGATCGACGGTTATCAGGTCTGCCGGGAAGTGCGTAAAGAAGAGCTGCAGGTACCGATCATCATGCTCTCCGCCAAAGGCGAAGTTTTTGACAAAGTACTCGGTCTGGAACTGGGCGCGGATGACTATATGGAAAAGCCTTTTGATTCCAAGGAACTGGTGGCCCGCGTCAAAGCAGTACTGCGCCGCTACAAACCGGTCGTTGCAGAAGCACCGCAGCCGGAGCCGGAGAACGAAGTGCGTCTGACCGATCTGACCATCAACCGTTCCAACTACAGTGTCACCTTCAAGGGCCGCCGTGTGGAAATGCCCCCGAAGGAACTGGAACTGCTGTACTTTCTGGCATCCCAGCCCAACCATGTCTATTCCCGCGAACAGCTGCTGGATCAGATCTGGGGCTATGAATATGTCGGCGACACCCGTACCGTGGACGTGCATATCAAACGTATCCGCGAAAAGATCGGTGATCACGATCACTGGAAGATCACCACGATCTGGGGCGTCGGATACAAATTTGAACTTATGTGAGCGGACGATTAAGTTTCCAAATTAAGTTTCTATGAAAAAAACGCTCTATATCAAGCTTTTAATCGCATACCTGATCTTCGCTATCTTCGGTTTTATCATCGTGGCTACGTTTATGCAGCAGATGACCATCAACCAGCTGCGGAAGAATAAAGCCGAAGAACTTTACCGTACTGCATTATGGCTGTCGGAAAACGATGCCCTGATGCTGTATAAAAACGAGATCTCCCTGAACAGTATGAAGGCGGTTCTGGATCTGACTTCTGCCATGCAGCAGGCCCGGATCCAGATCCTCAATCCTTCCGGTCTGGTCATGGTAGATTCGGGTATGCCGGTGGATCTGGAAAACACCGTTACCATCGAGGGCTTCGATATCACCGCCCTTTCCGGTTCTTTCTACAGTGTCGGCAGTTTTTATCATTTATTCGAATCCGAACATCTTTCCGTAGCGGCACCGATCACTCTCGGCTATGCCGTGCGCGGTTATGTGGTGGTGCACTATGATATGGAGCATCTGCAGGATGCGGCTGATCACCTGCTGGATATCGACTATATCATGCTCATCATCCTGTTTTTGCTTTCCCTGATCATCCTGATCTTCTTCACGGAACTGGTGTATGTTCCGCTGCGACGCATCATCGATGCCACGGAACAGTATGCCGCCGGCAACCTGCGCTATGAGATCAATGTGGAAAGTGATGACGAGATCGGTTATCTCGCAGCGTCCCTGGCTTATATGGCACAGGAACTGGCCCGCGGTGAGGATAACCAGAAGCACATCGTGGCAAATGTCTCCCACGACTTCCGTTCGCCGCTGACATCCATCAACGGTTTCCTGAGAGCCATGCAGGACGGCACCATCCCGCCCGAAATGTATCCCAAATACATTGATATCGTATTAAACGAAACCGATCGTCTGATCAAACTGACCAACAATCTGCTTACCTTAAACAACTTAAATACCCAGGGTATGCTGCTGGAGAAGACGGACTTTGATATCAATATGGTCATCCGCCGCACCGCTGAGACCTTTGAAGGCAGCTGCCGCGAAAAAAAAATCGCCATCGAACTGTCCCTGACCGGCGATGAACTTTTCGTCACCGCCGACCTCACACGTATCCAGCAGGTACTCTATAACCTGATCGACAATGCTGTGAAATTCAGCCACAAGAACTCCGTGATCAAAGTAGAAACTACGGAGAAACACAACAAAGTATTCGTCTCGGTAAAAGACAGCGGTATCGGCATCCCGAAAGAGAGCGTTCCTTATGTCTTTGACCGCTTCTACAAGTCCGACCTTTCCCGCGGCAAAGATAAAAAAGGGACAGGCCTCGGCCTGTCCATTACCCGTGAGATCATCCGCGCCCACGGTGAAAACATCAATGTCATTTCCACCGAAGGCGTGGGCACGGAATTCATCTTTTCACTTCCTCTCTCCGACGAAGACCCGGATGATACGGTTGTTGATTAATCCTGCCCCTTCTTCATCTTTTTCTTTTTCCGTATCTTCCGAACGATCACAAATAACAGGATCACTGCAACCGTCCCGCCGGCAATACCGGCAATGAGCAGCGTATTGTTCTCTTTTACTGCAATGCAGTAGATTCCTTCCAGTCCCTGCATCTCCACCTGTACGTAGGAACCGCGGTCCAGATATTCGATCTCGTTCCATCGGTTTCCGTCATAGCACCATACTGCGATCTTCTGCGTTCCGTACGGGTTATACAGGCGCAGCGCAAAACTTTCGCCGGCATCCTTTCCGCTGTTTTCGATCCGCACGGAATAGCACACATGCCCCGTATAGCCGCTGTTTTGGAATGCCGGCTCTGCGATCATGGATGCACTCAGTCTTGCTTCGTTATTAAAATCATTATCGATCAGCGCCAGCTGCTTTCCGCTCTGCGGATCACAGACCAGACTCTCGATCACGCGCACACTGTCAACATATTCTCCGGTGATCACCATATTTCCCATGATCACTCCGTCCCCGATCTCCGGCCATTTCCCGTAACTGCCTTCCTGCGCAGGGATCTCCGGAAATACGATCGTGGAATACGGATCCCCGTAGTTCACCCTCTGAGTTCCCAGATATCGGTCTCCCACGCGGAACGTCACCGTCAGATAATGGAATGCGATCGGTGTTCCCGGACTCGCCAGCAGCTCCTCATATTCCATCGGCTCCGCTGCATCCTGATAGCTGATGCGGTCAATGCCATAGAGCACTTCACTCACATAATGATTGTTTGAAAGCTGATCCAGCCGCAACAGCTGCGTATCCTCGTCGATCGCGATCTGTCCGGCGATCGCGCCTCTCCGGCCGGTGCAGTCCGTAATGGTCGGCATTGCGTAACAGCCCGTGATCGTAACACCGCTGCCGGCAATACCGCCCACATTATCAGCGCCGGATAAGGTACACAGTACATAACTGTCACGGATGATCGCCAGAGACTGTCCGGCCACACCGCCCACGTATCCGCCTTCGGTACTCTCTACCGCGCCATATACGTACGCGCTGCTGACCACACCGTTTTTCATAAAGCCCACGATCCCGCCGGCACCATCATTCTTCGAAGTCACGTATCCGCGGTTGGTGCAGTTGTATATGATATTCCGGGAAGTATATCTTCCGCCGATCGACAGCTGCACACTGCCTGCTGCGCTTCCTTCCGGATCCTCTTCATCGATCGCCATGGATCCGGTGATACCGCCCACGTTCACATCGCCGCGGACCACACCGTAATTGATGCTGCCTGCAGCTTTTCCCAGCGTCGCATGCTCAATATCACCATCCGAGATATCCGCGTAAATGTAATCATGATTGTCTTCCCGGATCCCGTCGATCCTCTCATTTACCTTATAATAGATATCGTTGTAAATCTGATTGATCTGGTCATTGATCGCACGGATCTGATCATTCACATCTTCACCGTAATCCTGCGCATGATCTCCCAGCCGCGTCATGACCGCAGAGATACTGTCCATCTGTTCCTGCAGGTTATCCGCGTTTTTATCCCATTCCTCACCGGTTTTGATCATCTGCAGATCATCCTGGGCGTTTAGGTAGGCAGTGATATCATTCATGGCATTCTGCGCTTCCTGCAGGGACTCCATTCCGTCTTCCATCTCCTGCATGGAATTGCCCAGCCGCTGTCTGGTCTCTTCGATATCCTTACCGGTATTCGCTGCAGTCCGGTGGAGGATCGTATCATACATCTGATACAGGCTTTCCATGGAAGTTTTCATCTCTGTCGAAGCACGTTTGATCTCTTTCACTGCATCCACTGCCTGCTCTGCCCTGCTTTTGGTATCAAGGATCAGTTCCACCGGCGGCTGCAGACCTTCCTCCCGGATCTGATGCACCGTGTTTTCCGATGCCAGCTTCCGAAGCAGCGCGATATTGTCATCGATGCTCTGTTTATCCGTCTCTATTGTCTGCGTAAGCTGTTCCAGCTTCTCACGTTCTTCTCCCGAGATATTTCTGCCTGCATACAGATCGTCATTCAGTTTCTGCATTTCCCCCGCCATACGCATAGCATTTTCGCAGGCATCGGTCATGTTTTCCGTCACGCCGGGCATCATTTCCAGCACATGGGATACCCTTGCTCCCGCATCTTCTGCCAGATCCATATTCTCATTGACATAGTCGGTTGCCTGATCTGCCATCACACCTCCGGCATCCACCGCTGAATCCGCATATCCCATCAGTGCATCCAGATCCGACTTTACCTGCGCATTATCGCTGTCCATGATTCGTGTCAGCTGACCGATCATATCGTGCAGATCATTGACATCGTTGTGTACGGAATCCTCTTCATTCAGCTCCAGATACGGCTCCATCTGACCGACAATGCCACCGATGTCCTTACGCCCCAGCACCATTCCGCGGTTGGAACAGTTGGTCACCAGCCCGGTCTGCCTGCCGATGATACCGCCGATATTATACCCCGCATGCTCATAACCGATCGTCCCGTCATTGGTACAGCTGATCACGGCACCTTTGGAGTAACCTGCGATACCTCCGGTATCGATACCGCTCTGTCGTCGCAGCTGCGTTACATCCGAACCGTTCTCCGTCAGATCCTGCAGCAGGTCCGTACTCATCTCATCTTCTTCGGTGATCCACTCCGCGCTGTCATTCAGATTTCCGGTATTCCCGCAGCCATAGATCATTCCGTAATTCTTACCGCTGATACCGCCGGTAAAATAATATCCCGACAGACTACCGTTATTGACGCATTTGCGGATCTCACCGTCGGCCGTATTGACCCCGGCAATGCCTCCGGTCTCACTTTTTCCGTATATGTGACCGTCAAAACTGCAGTTTATGATAGTTCCGGAATTGATCCCGCACACGCCGCCGGTCACCTGCTGTTTTCCTTCCGCCCGGATGGTTCCGTCAATGTTCAGATTTTCGACCACCGCGCCTTCACCGATGTAACGGAAAAAGCCCGTCACATAACCGTCTCCGCCGTAGTTTACGCCATAAACCGTATGGCCGTTTCCGTCAAAATGCCCGCAGAATATAGGGATCGTGGTAAAACTGCTGCCACCAAGCCGGATATCCTCCGTCAATACCACATCTTTGTCTGCCGAGAAACTGTCGATATGACACTGCTCCGCCAGAGCGATCAGGTCTTCCGCCGTTTTGATCTCGATCCGTTCTCTCTCTTCCTCCGTCGTGTTATCGGATACAACCGCATCATCACCGGGCTCATAATAACATTTCCCGTCATTGTATCCGGCGTTTACTGTCTGTGCATTTCCAAGCAGCATTCCCGCAGCTGCCATTACCGGCATTGTCCTTACGATCATCTGAGAGAGCCTTCGATAAAATCTGTAACGCATTATTCCTGCCCTCCTTTCTTCGTCTCCGCTTCGTCTTTCATCTCAAGAGCCAGCCTGGCTTCCGGATCATTTTCATCCGTCTCTTCCAAACTGCCCATACGTACGATTGCTGCTACATCACCACGTACAAATGCGTGCATCTCGCCTACCACCAGGCCGTTCACCTGCCCACGGACAAAACCGTCCACACGCAGCATGCCGCTGCCACGGTCCAGCTTGATGGGAACAGATACTTTGAAACTCGTTTTGTCAATGATCGAAGATCCGATGATCAGGATCTGCGGCAGTACGAACATTACCAGAAAGATCGAGATCAACGTACCGCGGCACAGGCACTGACCGATGCCGCAGATCGCGCCATCCGACGAAAGCTGTCCGATGGAAAATCCCGCCAGCACCATCATGGAACCGGAGGTAATGATCGTCGGGAATGCAAAGTTCAGCGTCTCGATGATCGCCTGCTTCTTGGGCATTTCTTCCTTCAGTTCCATAAAGCGGCTTGAGATCACGATCGCGTAATCGATGTTTGCGCCCATCTGAATGGACGATACGATCAGCTGGCTCATAAAGAAGATATTCACATTCTGGATCGTCGGGAATGCAAAGTTCGTCCAGATCGCGCCCTGGATCACCGCGATCAGAAGTACCGGCATACCGGCCGACATAAAGGTGAACAGAAGCACCACCAATACCGCCAGGATGGAAACCACGGTAACAACTTTGTTATCCGTCTGGAACGTCTTCTGCAGATCCATCTGGGATGTGGATTCCCCTACCACCAGCACGTCGTCGCCATAGTATTTCCCGGCGATCTCATGCATTTCCCGCAGGAAGTCAAAGGTCTCCTCGCCGCCTTCCGGCAATGTCAGGTATACCAGCATACGGCTGTAGTTTTCACCCTGCAGCTGATCCAGCGCCATCTGCATCTGGTCGTGCGCATCTGTCAGTTCCTGGTACACGTCATCTTCCAGTGTTACATAGCCTTCCTGTACTTCGTCGTACAAAAACATAATGATATCGATGAGCGGTATCGAATAGGAAGACAGCCCGTTCACCAGCTTGGCGTAGTTTTCATCATCCACGGCATACGCCATATACAGAAGCTGCGCCACTTCATAATCCACATCCATCAGCTGCGAAAACTCTCTGGCCGTGATCTTGTCGGTAAGCATATATCCGTCCATTGCTTCGGTATTGGCCAGCCCTTGGCTGTGATCCACTTCCGGACGGCGGTCCAGCTCTGCGAGCATCTTCTTTTCCTTTTCGTAATCCCCGGCCGGCACCACAAGCGCTACCATATTGGATTTTCCGAAGCTCTCCGAGATACGCTCCTCCGCGATCTGCTGGTCGTTCTGGACCGGTGTCGTCAGTTCCGAATAACCGTAAACATACGGGCATTGATTGGAATAATGGATCGCTACCACCACCACGATGATGAATACGATCGGAATCACATGTCTGGTCGCATAGTCGATCTTTCCGATAAAATCGATCTTCGGAATAAAGCTGCGGTGTTTCGTTTTGTCCATCAGTTTACCAAAGAGCATGATCAGCCCCGGCATGAACAGGAAAACGGATAACAGGCTGAAAAAGATCGCCTTGATCAGACAGATTGCCATATCCTTACCGATACCGTACTGCATAAACATCATGGCCAGCAGACCGCCGATCGTTGTCAGCGAGCTGGAACAGATTTCCGGGATCGCCTTCGAAAGCGCTATGATATCAGCTTCCCGGATATCGAGCGTGCGGTGTTCTTCTTTGTAACGGTTACAGAAAATGATTGCATAGTCTACCGACAGGGCCAGCTGCAACACGATCGTCACGGAATCGGATACAAACGAGATCGTGCCCATCAGGAAATTGGTACCCGAAGCCAGGATCGCGCCAAGCCCAAAGGTCAGGATCAGCACCGGTACTTCCGCCCAGGTCTGGGACGTCAGCAGCAGTACGGATACTACGATGACCGCTACGATCACACTGATGACATTCATTTCTGCCGCCAGCTGTTCCGCCGCTGCATCGCCCATCGACGTTGAGACGCACAGATCATAGCCGGTCAGTTTCGTCTTTACATCTTCCAATGCTTCCAGCGCCCTCGGATCATCTTCCGGGTATGCAAAAATGATATCGTACAGCGCGGAAAAATTATTGAAATGCGTCGTGGTATTATCGAAATTAACCATATACACATCGTCCCGGTTTTTCAGCTCCGTGGCGATACGGTCCGCATCTTCATAGGTAATGTTCATCACCATCACTTTGGCACTGCCGTAGGTGATAAATTCGTCTTCCATCCGGTGCAGTCCGATGGTGGTCTCCGCCGTATCCGGCAGGTACGCCGCCAGAGAATTTTCCACGGATACCCAGCGGGACGCGATCAAAGAAAAGATCGTTGCGATCCCCAGCAATAAAAAGAAGAGGTTTCGGCGGTCCACGATAAAGGTTGCTACCCGGATCATGAACGGCTGCTTCTCTTCCCCCTTTTCATTGAAGTTTACGCCGGTGATGTCTTTGTGGTTCGCTTCTGTCTTTGCACTCATGTTGTCACTTCCTTTTCATTATGTCTCTTCCTTGTGTGAAAACGTCCCTTATACAATACCCCATTTAAGTATGGTCCAGTTTTTTCAATATATTATCAAAGATCTCGATGCAGATATCCGCCATATAGCTTTCTTCCTCCTGCATACCGTCTCTGAACCATGTAATGAGGATCTGGTAAAAAGCAGCTTCTGCTGCCAACTTAATGTATTTATCCTCGGTATCTTTTGCCGGATACAAAGTCTCTACGATCGATTTGCCGGAAAAGAGATATTCCTGCTGTATCCCCGCTTTATCTAACAGGGTCAGGACCTCTCTGTTTTCCCTCATCAGCCGGAATACATTTTCAAACCAGCTTCTGGAATCTTCAAACAACTCCGGTTTGTCCGTCAGTTCGGAGATCATCTCGATCAGCTTCCCTCCCATCTCATGCAGGATATCTTCTTTATCCGTATAGTTACGGTAAAATGCAGTTCGGGATACTCCGGCACGTCGTACGATCTCGCTGACGGTGATCTTTTCATAAGGTTGTTCTGCCATCAGGTGGATCAGTGCCAGCTGCAGGCATTCCCTGGTCAGCTGATTGGACTCCTTATTGTTCATCCTTAATATTTCTTTTTTCTGTAGTTCCGTTAAGGATTCCTTTTTCTCGCTCACAAATTTCACCTCCCTGTTGCAAAACTGCTGATTTTGTTACATCTTTTCAATTTCGCCGATCTTGTCAATTCCGAGACCGTTCATATTGAATTACACTTGTCTATGTGTTACACTTGTAAACACAAGACAAGTATATCACCGAAAAGGAGGTATTGCAAGTATGAAATACGGAATCTTTGAATTGATGCTCGCAGCAGTGGTTATTTCCTTCGTCGGATTTGCGATCGAAAACACCTGGCTCCTCCTGACGAAGGGTTACATGGATAACCGCAATATGACCCTCCCCTTCCTTTTGGGGTACGGTGTCCTTATGGTCGATTTTTATCTTATGTTCGGGACACCATCGGATGTACATGTTCCTATCGTAAGCGACCGGTTTACGGACAATGAGATTTATTTTGTACTGGCCTTTTTCACCGTCAGTATCGGAGAGATCATGCTCGGTACCGCCACGGAGAAAGCCACCGGCGTCGTTTATTGGAATTACAGCTGGATACCGCTGCATCTGACAAAATACACCTCCCTGCCTACCAGCCTCGGTTTTGCGTATATCATCGAAAATTTCATGACCTACTGTTTTCCGGAGATCATGGGAGTGATCACTCAACTGCCGGCGGAGATCATCCCCCCGGCCGCGGTCATCCTGTTTACTGCACTATCGATCGACACCTTACACGGTTTTTGGAAAATGTATTCCGATCACAATCTGTACTGTCTTTGGAAAATTGAGCGTCCGAAACTGGACCTGCGGGCGTTGATATGAAAAAACTCCCCCTCTGAAAAAGGGAGACTTGACACGTCAAGTCTCCCTTTTGTTATTCATTCGCAAATTCAAAAATCTTGCATAGTACAGATATGCCCTGTCAAAGATCACCCAGAAGATATCCGCAACTACCAGTAGTATCAATAATTTTATTATATTCGGCAGATCATGAAGAAATCCTGACAACTTTGCCGGCGCATCAAATACATAAGTAACGCACCCCAGCGGATCGGGACCGAGCAGACCACCGTTGTCATCCAGCCCGGTCAGCAGTTGAAATAAAAGGATCGCGAGTATTCCGCCTGCAAAGACCAGCGCATGCCAGACCGCTGCCTTGACCGCCCATTCTTTGGCAGCCGGGATTGGTCCGCCGTTTTTTCTCCTTTTGCAGAGCAACTCAAAAACGATCACATAAACCGCCAGTAAAAGATAAACAAAGACATACGTTTTTTTCGGTATCAATAAAAAAGACAGGATCGCCGTTGCCGTCATTCCCGCTACCGCCTGCGGTACCGTTGTCAGATAGCAAAGCGTTCCCATCAGATAGGCCGCTAAAGCCAGCAAAAAGATCGTATTCCACTGCAATAGGACTGTCAGGTAAAGAAGAATGACCGTCAGAGCCGTGATCATGCCGGCGATAGCGATATTCTTTACATACACCCGCACAGGTCGCCTCCCATGCACTCGCACAACGTATCCGCGCACCACAGATCGCAGCAGAGATTGCCGGTACCACAGCCATCACCGCCGGTATATCGTGTCGGTCGTCCGTAATAGTTCCCGTAATTCTGATAATTGCGCTGATACGGCTGCTGGTTTTGACCGCTATATCCACCCTGGCCTCCATAACCGCCCTGGCCGGCATATCCACCCTGGCCTCCGTAGCCGCCCTGACCGGCATATCCACCCTGGCCTCCATAACCGCCTTGACCGGGATTGCCATAGCTTCCCTGATTGCCATAGGGATTACTGTTATACGAACCACTCCTCTGCCCTCTGGCACCGCCGGTATAGTCTCCGAGAGCCCGGCGTTCCATGATCTCATTATAGGCTGCCTGTATATCCGTAAACTTCTCATTTGCCAGATCGATCAGATTCTGGTCTGCGCCCGCATAATTATCCGGGTGATATTTGCGCATCAGTTCCCGGTATCTCTTTTTGATCTCATCATCGCTGGCCGTAGGCGCCAGTCCCATTGCTTCATATGGATCTTTGTTATACATCTTTCTCCTCTAAAGTTTATGCTTTTTGTCCCACTTATTCCAGATTCCCGCATACAGGATATTTCTCAGGATATCCTGATACTGCAGGCAGGGCAGCATCTCAAAGTATGCCGCCGTTTTGGCTGCATGATCGTACAGCAGATCTTCTGCTTTTTGATCATCATACAGGTTCCTATTATACAATGTTTTCAGGGGATTGTAACGCTTTTTTTCGATATCGTCCGCCAGATCATCCCATGCATCCGTCAGATAGATGAAACATCCCAGATGATAGGCCAGTCCTTTCAGCACTTGCAGCATGGGATCTTTTTCATCATAAGCAAACAATGCTGCCATCAGCCGTCCGAAGGAATCGCAGGCTGCCTTGAGATCCTCTTCGGATCCGCTGTCTCTCCTCTCGATCTCCCGCAGGGTTTTCAGTGAGCGTACGATCCGCCTGCACTGCAGCGGATAGCGGTCTTTGATCTTTACATAGGCGCTGTGATAAACGGCAATACCTCCCGCCGCTTTCATGCTGTTCTCATCCTGTTTATCATCCACAAAATGGAAATAGGTCAGCAGAACATTCATATCTGCACCATATGCAGTCAGATCGGTGATCCGTTCCGTATGCGCCTTCGCCGGATGCACGATGCAGCGCCGTTTTTCTGTCCTTACTTCCGATTCATAATAGGAGGACAACAGCATCACCAGAAACGTCATATCATAGGTCAGTGTGACCTGTCCTCGGATGCCGAAACGCTCATACAAAATATGACACAGACCACAGTAGAAACTGTGATATGTGTCATAATCCTTGATCTTCAGCTCCGGTTTTCGTATCTGTACATAACCGAACAAATCTTATTCCTCGCTTGTCTTGCGCTCCGCTACCTTTCCGGCCCAGGCGATCGCATCATCGATGTGCGGACGGAAGTGTTCCTTACCGACCTTCTCGATAAAGCCGTCCTTTTCCATCGTACGCATCGGCTGCTCGTTCACGTGGGAGAATACCAGCTCGATGCCCTGTTCCTTGCACTTATCGTGGAACTGGTTCAGGGAATGCATCGCCGTAGCATCCAGCGCCGGCACACCACGCATACGCAGGATGATGGCCTTGGTGGTCTCCTTGTAACTGATGGCAGCAATTCGGTCCGCATCACCAAAGAACATCGGTCCGGAGATCTCGTATACACGCACATTTGCCGGGATCGGTTTTAATGTGGTTCCGTCCGGGTCATCTTCCATATCGTAACGTTTCCAGCCGGTGATCTGGCTTTCTTCACTCATACGCTTCATAAAGAGCAGTACGGCCATCAGCATACCGATCTCGATCGCAACGACCAGGTCGAACACTACGGTCAGAGCAAATGTTGTTACCAACACTATAATATCACTTTTCGGCGCTGTTTTGCAAAGATGTACAAAGGTGCGCCACTGGCACATATTGTAAGCAACCATAAAGAGGATCGCTGCGATGGTCGGCATCGGGATCAGTGCTGCATAAGGCATCAGTACCACCAGCACCAAAATCAGTACCAGAGCGTGTATGATACCGGCGATCGGAGTACGGCCGCCGTTTTTGATGTTTGCCGCAGTACGCGCGATGGCGCCGGTTGCCGGGATACCGCCAAACAGAGCAGATCCGATATTACCGCAGCCCTGTGCGATCAGCTCCATATTGGAACGGTGATGGGAGTTGATCATACTGTCTGCTACCACGCAGGAAAGCAGAGACTCGATCGCTGCCAGGATCGCAATGGTAAAGCCATCCGGAAATACTTCGCGGATCATCTGAAAAGAAATATTCTGCGGAATATGTAAAGTCGGCAGACCACCTTTTATTTCAAAGGAACTTTCGATCGTTTTTACCGGAAGGTTTAAAAACTTCACCATCAGAATACCCACGATCACGGCGATCAGTGATCCGGGGATCTTCTCGCTGATCTTCGGCCATACGATCAGGATCGCCAGACTTACTGCTCCAACCAGCAGAGCACTCGCATTAAAAGTAGATATATTGTTCGCGATCGCCTTTACCTTATCAACGGTTTCGATCGTCGGTGTTCCCTCCGGATAGGACAGTCCCATGAAATCCTTGATCTGACCAACCAAGATCGTTACTGCGATACCGGAAGTAAAACCGGTCGTTATAGTATAAGGAATGAATCGGATCAGGCCACCCAGCCGGCACACGCCCATCAGGATGAGCAGCACACCGGCTACGATAGTCGCCAGCATCAGACCTTCCATTCCGTTCTTTGCTACGATACCGGCTACAATCGTTGCAAACGCCGCGGTCGGTCCGGCAATCTGTACGCGGCTGCCGCCGAGAAATGAAATGATGAAACCGGCTACGATCGCGGTAAAGATACCTTCCTCCGGTCCCACACCGCTGGCCAGTGCCAGTGCGATGGAAAGCGGCAGGGCAATGATCGCCACGATGATACCGCTGATCACATCCGTTACAAACTGCTTGCCGTTGTAACTCTTCATGGTGCTGAAGAGCATCGGCTTTAACTTGTCCTTGTGCATAATATCCTCCCTGAAAACTCATGTTTTTCGCAAAACCGTTCCCCATACTAGCACAAAAGCGGCGGCTAATCAAGCCACCGCTCAAAAAATTTTTTTCTTATTATAATGTATCCGGCAGAAAACTTACGACAACCGATAGGTGCGCTCAAACACGCTCCTTGCGATAATATAGATATCCGTCAGATCATCGGCCCGTACCGCAAGGTAATCGCCTTCCACACCGAGATAGTATTTTTCGGTATCCCATGCAGTAAAGACCTTGACTCTGTGATCCAGCTCCCTTGCATAGATCCCGCTGCCGCCCATCGCGATACAGCTCTTTGCATACGGAAGGACCGGGATGCGTTCGCCTTCGACATTATCCACCACCACAGGCGGATACTCTCCGGGGTATACGTACGGCTCATCACTGAAACGATAATTGGATTCAAATTTCTTCTGCCGGCAGGGATAGATCTCGCCATCCACTCCGAGGATGATGTACATATCTTCTTCGACCATTACATCCACATCGCCCTCGAGTGTACGGATCATGATCCCGGTACCCGGCTTTGCAAGATCGGTTACCTTCACATAACCTACAGATACTTCCATCTTGGTATAGTGCCGGTACATGGAAATATCTTCTTCTTTCTGTCCCGCATAGACGATCTCGCTTTCGCTGTGGTACTTTCGCATTCTCTCATACAGCATCTTTCCGATATCGTCTGAAGCAAAAGGGATCCCCTTTTTCCGGATCAGATCCTTCTTGATAAAACCGCCTGCCTTGAGCAGATGACCGCCGCCGCCGCCCATATCATCAGCAAGGTATTTCGCCAGTTCACTGGCCTTCGTGTTTTTGGTACCGCTGCGCACGGAAAACTTCACACCGTCATCCAGCAGATCATAGACCACGCATGTATCTACCCCATCCACCTCCAGCAACGTATCACTGATCAATCCCAGGATGTTGGCATCACAGGGATCCGCCTCTATGATACCATAACGGTACTCATCGTTATAAACTGCACTCTGCATTGCCTTTCCGGCGATCACCAGTTCCTCTTTGGACATATTGGCGCTCCGAAAACCTGCAATATCGGAACGATCATATTTGGCAATATCCCGCAGATCGCGATCCGCCGGATGGAACAGCGAAGAAAAATTATCCGTATCCGTCATCAATCCGTAATACAGGGCCGTTGCCAGGCGCTTGTTTTCGTTGATGTCCAGTCCCTCTGCCGTCAGCAGCTCATAAAGCACCGTAGAACAGGAACCGTAGTTACTGCGCACATCCGAAGGATCCGGCAGTTCCCCGCTCACCCGGTGATGATCGATCACAATGACTTTTTCGGCATCGAATTTTGTGACATTGCTCTCACCATACTGGCAGTCTACCGTGACCAGCAGCTCCGGCTCCGGCAGTTCCGTGATATGTTCCACCGTGATCTGCAGATCATCGATCATCTTCAGCAGATTGGATTTCTGCACGGCTTCCTTACCGCCGTAGACAAAGCGTGCATCGATATCCTGCTTTTTCAGATACCACACAAGCGCAAATCCGCTGGCCAGCGCATCCGCATCCGGATTGTCATGACACTGTACCACGATATCACGATAATTGATCAGATCCTTTAAGTGGAATTTCATAATACATAAGCTCCTTGTCCGTTATTCCGCCTGTATCACCGCATCCTTTACCGGCAATACAAAAGGGGGTGAGACCGATAACGCGTCCACGCCGTAATCCAGAAAGGTCTGCGTAAATGAAGTATCCGCCGCAAGTTCCCCGCAGATCTCCACGCGTATGCCGGCTTTATGTCCGTTTGCTATCGTCATCCGGATCAGTTCCTGTACCGCCGGATGGCGCATATCCGTCTGCGCTTCCATCTTTGCATTCTGCCGGTCGATCGCCAGTGTATACTGTGCCAGATCATTGGTCCCGATGCTGAAAAAATCCACTTCCTTCGCCAGCGTCTCACTGATGAGCGCTGCTGCCGGGGTCTCGATCATCACACCAATCTGTACGTCATCTTTATACGGAATCCCTTCCTGCTTCAGTTCTGCCTTGACCTCTGCAATATGTCTCCTGCACTGAAGCACCTCTTCCAAAGAAATGATCATCGGAAACAGGATTGCCGTTTTCCCGTATACTGATGCACGGTAGATCGCCCGCAGCTGTGTACGAAAGATCTCTGGCCGGTCCAGACAGATCCGGATCGCACGGTAACCCATCGCCGGATTCTCTTCATGTCCCAGATCCAGATAATCCGCCTGCTTATCCGCCCCCAGATCCAGGGTACGGATCACGACAAGCTTATCTTCCATCGCCTGCAATACCGCTTTATACACCGCGAACTGTTTCTCCTCCGACGGGAAATCCTTTCCCTCAAGATACAGAAACTCACTGCGGAAAAGCCCTATGCCTTCGGCATCATTCTCCCGTGCATTCAGCACTTCCTCTACACTGCCGATATTGGCATAGACCGCGATCTGCCTGCCGTCTTTCGTGATCGCAGGCAGTCCTTTCAGCCGCTGCAGCCTCTCCCTGCGCGCTTCTTCCTCCCGCTGCTGCGCTCTGCTCTTTTCGATCAGCGCATCATCCGGGTCAAGAAAGAGCTGTCCGCTGCTGCCATCCACCACCGCATATTTTCCGTTCCAGGAAGGATCAGTTTCTATCCCGCATACCGCCGGAAGGGATAGCTGCCGTGCCAGGATCGCCGTATGACTGTTTGCCGATCCCTGACGGGTTACAAATCCCAGGATCAGGGATTTGTCGAACTGTATCGTTTCGGAAGGTGTCAGATCCTCTGCAACGATGATCGAAGGCTCTGTCAGTTCCTGCACATTCTCGACACCGTTTAAGATACGGATCAGACGCCATACCACGTCCTGAAGATCTGCATTTCTGGCCTGCAGATACGCATCATCCAATCCCGAGAGCAGCTCCGAAAAATGCTCTCCTGCAACAAAAACGGCATACTCTGCAGAAACTTTTGCATTCGGGATGATATCCCGGATGAATTTTTCCAGCTCATCGTCATGCAAAAGCATCCGATGCGCATCAAAAATCCCGGCGGCTTCCTCGCCGGTTTCCTTTTCCGCCTTTTCCTGAAGTGTCAGCAGCTGCGTTTCGGCCTTCTCTCTGGCCTCTTCGAAACGCTTCCACTCGGTCTCGCTGTCTTCGCGATAGGTACGCCGGATCTGCCGGCCACTTTTCTTATAGTAGAAAATGCGGCCTGCGGCAATGCCCGGCGCAATTCCTTTTCCCTGTAGTTCAGTCATAATCAACCTGCATGTTTTTCATATCCCAGACCTTCACCATCGGCGGTCCGACCTGCAGCCGGTAGCTGTTTCTCGCCACCTCTTCTTCCGCATAAAAACGTGAGGTCAGTACTTCTTCTCCATCATTCAGAAAGATCTCCACCATGGATGTATCGATCAGAACACGGAGCTTATGGAAATCCCCTACCCGTACCTTACGTTCCCTGCGTCCTCGCCCGGGATGTTCCTCCATCATCAGATGCAGTACAAAGGTATCCTGTGCGCCTTCCGCGCTTTCCAGAAAGATCTCAAACACCGGCCATGCCGCTACCCAGAGACGCATCAGCAACAGGTATTCCCGCAGCTTCCCGTCTGCGCCCATCTCGACGCCAAGTCCGTCTGCTTCCCGGGCTCTGTCGAAATAGATCTTTCCGGAGAAACCGATGCCGTTTTCTCTTTCGATCACGATATCCGCTTTTCTGGTCGGCAGTTCCATTTTTGTATTGCCTTTTTCCGTGATCCGCAGCCCCATCCGCAGGCTCTCGATCTCTTCCACAGGCCACTGCCGTATGCCGCCTTCATATGGCGTAAGCACCCGGGGCACACTCAGCGCATGCTGCCAGCCGCGCTCCGTCGTATGCAGGTTATCATAGTCCGCATCAAACATTCCGACCCAGCCGATCAGTATCCGCCGTCCCCGGCTGTCCGTAAATGTCTGCGGCGCATAAAAGTCAAATCCATGATCCCATTCACGGAAGGTTCCTTCCGGATTCTCAAGTAAGCGGTATTCTCCCGTTTCTTTCGGATCATCTTCGCCAAAAAAGATCTTTCCCTTAGCGGGATCTGTGATATCAAAATCCTCCGGTAAAACAAAATATCCGGACTGGTATGTATTCTGCCACTTATACTCCTGATTTTCCAGGCCCTGCGGACAACAACTCAAAAACTTCTTTCCGCCGAGTTCAAAATAATCCGGGCATTCCCACATATAACCAAAGGGTTCTGCCGTGGTTATGCTATAGATCGGCTGAAAGTTCTGTGCACCCTCTCCTTCAAACACGATCACCGCTCCCTGATCCAACAGGGATCCGTTACCGGCTGTGATCTCATTGCTCAAAGGATCATTTTCGATATCCATCTGCAAACGACGTAGTTCCAGACGTCTGCCGTCCAGACGCCCTCCCTGCACCATATAGTACTTCCCGTCCTGCTTCCACACTTTGGGATCACGGACATGACAGGTATATTCATCCGGATAATCCGCATTGGTCAAAAGGACTTGCTTTTCCGAAAAATGTTCCCCGTCCCGGCTCCGCAAAAGGATCGTATTCGATTCCCGGCCGGCATAGGTATGATCATAATCTCCCGGCAGTTCCACATTTCCGGTATAATACAAAAGCATCTCGCCTTCATCGATCAGTGCCGAACCGGAAAAAGCGCCGCTTGCATCTGCCGCATGATCGGGAGAAACCGCAGTTCCCGCAAAATGAAAATGCAGCAGGTCATCACCGATATAATGCCCCCACTCTTTGCATCCGCCCTTCACATCATCCGGACTATATTGAAAAAAGATATGGTATTTGCCATCGAATTCGCACAGGCCGTTCGGATCGTTCATCCAGCCTGTCGGCGGCATCAGGTGAAACCCCAGCCGATAAGGATCTTCTTTAATCTTCTGTGTCATCTTTATCACGTTCATCCCCCCACTGTCTGTTCCCCATTTCGCCTCTTGTCACAGACGTGCACACTTGCTAATATTATATAGTAGCGTGCTTTTTTTGTCAAAATGAGGAGATGGTTATGACTTACGGTGCATTAGAAGCCGGCGGCACCAAAATGGTGTGTGCTATCGGCAATGAAAACGGACAGATCCTGGAGCAGATCTCCATTCCCACAAGACTTCCGGAAGAAACGATCCCGGAGATCATTGACTATTTCAAGAATAAGGAGATCACAGCTCTGGGCATCGCCTGCTTCGGCCCGCTGGATCTGAATCCGCGATCCTCCACTTACGGCTATATCACCACAACACCGAAACCGGGCTGGGCCAACTACGATATCGTCGGCGCTTTTCGGAAGGCGCTGCAGATCCCCATCGGTTTTGATACCGATGTGAACGGATCCCTGCTCGGAGAAGTCACCTATGGATCTTCCAAGGGTTTGGAAAACGTCGTCTACATCACCATCGGCACCGGCATCGGCGGCGGCGTCATGAGCGGCGGAAAACTGCTCCATGGCATGCTGCATCCGGAACTGGGGCATATGCTGCTGCACCCCCATCCGTCTGATCCGTATCCCGGGAAATGCCCGTACCACCGCCATTGCCTGGAAGGTCTGGCTGCCGGCCCCGCCATCGAAGAACGCTGGGGCGCCAAAGGAAAAGACCTGGCCGGCAACGAAAAAGTCTGGGAACTGGAAGCCTATTACATCGGACAGGCCATCGTCAACCTGATCCTGACGCTTTCCCCCGAACGCATCATCTTAGGCGGCGGCGTCATGCACCAGTTACAGCTCTTCGACCTGATCCGCGCAGAAGTAAAAAAGCAGCTGAATGGCTATATCGTCACTCCGCTGCTTCAGAATATGGATCAATATATCGTCCCCGCCAGCCTTCACGATGACCAGGGCATCATGGGGTGTATCAAATTAGCACTTAATGCTTAGTTGACGGATGTGTGGAAGCTCAATTCGCCGATGAGTAAAACTCTTCCCCCGTATCCAGACAGATCACGGCGATGCGCCCGTTTTTAAAACACGACCCGCAATCGATCGCAATATGGTTATTCGCCCGGTAGATCTTTCCCGGGTTCGGATTTCCCTCGATCAGCTGCGTCGGCGTATGACCGGAAACAACATAGACATCATCGTAGTATTTTTCATTAAAATCCGCCCGGTCCCACACCAGCTCGTCGATCGTATACTCGTCCATATCCTTATCCGGCGAATAGTTCCCGAGACCCGCATGCACCAGCAGATAATGCTTTCCGTTTACTTCCAGCTCCTCGTAGATCAGAAATTCTCCCAGAAAATCCAGGATCTCCTGACGTTCTTCTTTATCCAGCTGGTAATACTCATACAGGGTTGTATCATTTCCGTTCTGCTGCCAGGTCCAGAAATAGTCCAGTGTCTCCTCATCCAGTTCCATGATGGTCTTTTCCGTGATCTCCTGCATCAGAAACTTCATACATTGCAGCGCCATCAGTTCATGATTTCCCAGGATCGGTATGGCATTGGGCATTTCCATCAGTTTCTGCAGCACTTTGATCGGATGGGGCCCGCGATCGATCACATCTCCGATCAGATACAGCGTATCCTCATCCTTCAGATCTATTTTTTCCAGCAGCTCTATGAACTTGTCGTATTCCCCATGGACATCGCCCATTACGTAGGTTGCCATATATTTCCCCCTGTATTTTTGAGCCATGGGGACGGTTCTCCGGCCCAGAATGAGCCGGAGAACCGTCCCTGTGGCTCATTTGATCACTCCGCCTCCGACAACACAGTTGTCTTCATCATAGAATACCGCGGACTGTCCCGGAGTGACGGCGCGTACCGGCGCATCGAAACGGATCTGCACGGTATCTTCGGCGAGCATTTCCAGTTCTGCGCTCTGGGGCGTGTGATGATAGCGGATCTTGGCCAGGCAGCGGATCTTTTCTCCCACCGCCAAAGGCGCGATACCCATAAAATTGACATCTCCGCACACTACGGTATCACTGTATAAAGAACTGTCCGGCGCCAGCACCACTTCGTTCGTTTCCGTCCGGATCTCTTTTACATAGGCCGGCTCGCCCAATGCGATGCCAAGCCCCTTTCGCTGCCCCACGGTATAGTGGATGATGCCCTTATGCCGTCCCAGCACTTTGCCCTCTTCATCCACAAAGTTACCTTCCGGCGGCAGATCACATTCCGCATTTTCTTCAATATAATCCGCATAGTTACCTTCCGGCACAAAACAGATCTCCTGACTGTCCGGCTTCTGCGCCACGGAAATCCCCGCCTGTACGGCGATCGCCCGCACCTGCTCCTTAGTCAGCTTCCCCAGCGGCATCAGTGTATGCGCCAGCTGCTCCTGCGATAATTTATACAGCATATAGGTCTGGTCTTTTGCGATATGATCCGCCTGTTTCACCGTATATCTGCCGTTTTCCAGCTGCACCACCGAAGCATAATGCCCTGTGGCAATGTATTCCGCCTGCATAGACTTTGCAAAATCCAGCATACGGTCCCACTTGATATAACGATTGCAGCCAATGCAGGGATTCGGGGTCAGCCCATTGATATACGCCTGCACAAAGGGATCGATCACGCATCTCTGAAATTCCGAGATGCAGTTAACCGCATAATACGGTATGCCGATCTGGTCCGCCACCAGTCTGGCATCATCAATCTCACAGCAGCGGCTCTCTTTCCCGTCTGCCGCCACCCATGTCTTTAATGTCACACCGATCACTTCATAACCGGCCGCCTTTAACAGATATGCACACACGGCACTGTCCACACCACCGGACATGCCCACAATCACTTTCGCCATTTGCCTGCTCCTATCGATCATCCTCGATACTATAAGGATATAATACCACACTACTCAAATAAAAGCCACAGGGACGGTTCTCATGGCTCGTTTTGAGCCAGAGAACCGTCCCTGTGGCTTGATCGGTGCAAGGCAGTGTCTTTTTTCACACGGACACATCTACACTCACACCTTCTGTGGCCACTGTTTCACCGATCGATGTACCGGTCGATGCCGAAAATCCCAGCGAGCTTCCGGCGGAAAAACCGTCCTTCGATATACCGCTCAGCCCGGAATTCTCCGCTTTCTCTTTCTCGTACTTCTCAAACATGGATTTCAGATATTCCATATCTGCTTTCGTGATCTCCAGCAGTTCTTTTGAACGGTGCTTCTTTTTCAGATTTTCCAGATCTTCCTCTGTCATATGGGGCGAAACAAATTCAGAAAAGGATTCCATCTGTTCCTCTAAAGCCATCTGCTCTTCGAGTTCTCTCATCCATTCCGTGATGTCCTGCTCCATCTTCTCCTGCAGTTCTTCGGAAAGTTCCTCCGTCATTTTTTCAAGTTCTTCGTCCGTATACTCCTGCTCTTCGTCTTCCTCCACATTTTCTTCTTCAGAAGTCTCTTCTTCGGAAAGCGCTTCAAACAGGTCCTCTTCCGGCATCGCTCCGGAACCGTCTTTCTCTTCCTCGTTCTTTTTGGCCTGCCGCTTTGCCTCGTCCTCTTCCATCAGATGCTTCTTCTTTTTCCGGGCGGTACGCAGGATGGCTTCCGCATGGCGGATTGCGATTTCCACCTC
Organism: Lachnospiraceae bacterium; assembly: GCA_017508825.1. Taxonomy (GTDB): domain Bacteria; phylum Bacillota; class Clostridia; order Lachnospirales; family Lachnospiraceae; genus NK4A136. Next base: position 4,887 of record JAFWRC010000267.1, on the reverse strand, counting down.
ATCCTGATCATATTCCTTCGCCCCCCGCTTCTTCATCAGATCCACGACCTTACGACGCGCCGTCAGGTATGCAATGGACGCACTGCTCACCGTACGCGCACGCACGATCTGTGAGGACACACCCTTAAAGTTATATTCTATTTTTTTCTTTTTGGATTTTTTCGAAGATCCGTCGGTTCTTTTCTTTGCCTCAGCCTTTGCCTTACGGGACATATAATCACTGAGACCGGCATTTTTCAGGCCGATGGCACCGACGGCGTGGATATTGTTCACACCAAAAGATATACTCACAGCAGCCTCCTTTCTGCTCTGAAAAGCACATTGCTCTTCTCCCGAAAACCAGGGATCCTTCCCTCGGGATATACTTTCATACTAACAAAAAACCGCCGCTTTTACAACGACGGTTTTCTATAAAATTTCTTTCTGTTTTTAGTTCAATCCTTCCAAGGCCTGTGCCAGGTCAGCGATCAGGTCTTCCTTATCTTCCAGACCGCAGGACATACGCACCAGTCCTGCCGGAATACCTGCTGCAGCCAGCTGCTCATCGGTCATCTGACGATGGGTAGAAGTAGCCGGATTTAAGCAGCATGTACGCGCATCTGCTACGTGGGTTTCAATCGCAGCCAGTTTCAGACGTTTCATAAATGCTTCTGCAGCCTTTCTGCCGCCCTTCAGTTCAAAGGAAACGACGCCGCATCCGCCCTTCGGCAGGTATTTCTGACCCAGTTCATAATAAGGATCGCTCTTCAGTCCGGAGTAATTTACTTTTACAACCTGCGGCTGCTTCTCCAGGAATTCTGCAACGGCCTGCCCGTTTTCCACATGTTTCGGCATACGTACATGCAGGGATTCCAGACCAAGATTGATATAGAATGCATGCTGCGGGGACTGGATGCAGCCGAAATCACGCATCAGCTGTGCAGTAGCTTTGGTGATGAATGCGCCTTCTTTACCGAACTTTTCTGCATAGGTAATGCCATGATAAGACTCGTCCGGTGTGCAAAGCCCCGGGAATTTGTCGGCATGCGCCATCCAGTCAAACTTGCCGGAATCTACGATGCAGCCACCGACGGATGTACCGTGGCCATCAATGTATTTTGTAGTAGAATGTGTTACGATATCTGCGCCCCATTCGATCGGACGGCAGTTTACCGGTGTCGGGAACGTGTTATCCACGATCAGGGGCACGCCGTGTCTGTGAGCAGCATTAGCAAATCTTTCGATATCCAGTACCGTCAGCGCCGGATTGGCGATGGTCTCACCAAACATTGCACGGGTATTGTCCCTGAATGCAGCGTCCAGCTCTTCATCAGTGCTGTCCGGAGAAACAAAGGTCACATCAATGCCCATCTTTGCCATGGTCACACTGATCAGGTTGAAGGTACCGCCGTAGATAGAAGAGGAAGCCACGATATGGCTGCCGTTTTCGCAGATATTGAACAGCGCAAAGAAGTTTGCTGCCTGTCCGGAAGAAGTAAGCATTGCTGCACTGCCGCCTTCCAAAGCCGCGATCTTTGCTGCCACATAATCGTTGGTCGGGTTCTGCAGCCGGGTGTAGAAATAGCCGGATGCTTCCAGGTCAAACAGCTTGCCCATATCCTCGCTGGTATCATATTTAAAGGTGGTAGACTGTACGATGGGGATCTGTCTCGGTTCCCCGTTCTTCGGTGTATAGCCTGCCTGCACACATTTGGTGCCGATCTTCTGTTCGCTCATTGTTGTTCCTCCTGTTTCCTCTATATAATAATGTCAGAAATAATAACCTATTTTAAGTCTTTTCAATGAAAATGGCAAGAAAAAGTCTACCATTTTGGTATGCTTTTCCCTGCCATATCCTGCCTTATTCCCACCAGTAATAAGGCTCATCCATATATTTCATATTCTCGATCGCGTAACTGTCCCCTTTCGAAACCAGATCAAACTCCAGACACTGTCCGGATTTGGAAAACATCTCTGCATAGCAGTGTATATGCGCCTTACCGTCCGTTTCCATATCTGCATAGTACACCATGGCATTTTGGTTTTTCGCATCTTCATAATACCAGTACGCGAGAGCATCCTCGTCTGCACTCACTTCACATTCAAAACCATTCTGCGCCACCTGCACCGCTACCGTGGTATCCGAAGTTTTCTGATAGTCGATGGTTATGCACTTCGCGCCATTTTCGCCTGCTGCCAGCGGAAGCTTTTCTTCCTCATAATCCGTTCCGTTCCAGGCAAACAGCCACAGATCTCCAAAAGCAAGCGGATCCGTACTGGTATCATATGTCATCGTAAACAGGATCTCGGGCTCACCGTCTCCGTTCAGATCCCCGGCCTGTACATGCGGAAAACCGGTATTCCAGCCATCCGGAGTCGTCAGGGTGCGCCCGTTGCCAAACTCGATCGTATAGGTTGCAATATCCGTATCTGCTACATGGGAACGGTATACGCGGTCTGTCTTTCCGTCCCCGTCATAATCGCAGTCGGCAAATTCCTTCCGCCATGTGTATTCTTTACATTCATCGACATAGCCTTCGTATTCCCACAGCGCTACCGGCGACGTCTCGAGATCCCCATCCTCTTCTTCGGCAGGTGTCGGATCTGCTTCCATAACTTCCGGCGCCTCTGTCGACTGCTCCGCTTCCTCACTGCTGCCGGTCTCTGCTTCGGTGGGTGCCGGTTCCTCGGTTGCCTGCGGCGTTTCTTTCTCTGTGCTTTCCGTCATCTGTCCGCGGCCGGTCTCCTGTTCACCGCATCCGGCCAAGAGCAGGATGCCCGTTGTCATTCCCAGCCAGCGGATAACCTTTGTCTTTTTCATAGTTTTTCTCCTCCCTATTATAAATCCATATTTTTCAGCCTATTCACTATACCGCAATTTAAGCAGGCTTGCAATCCCTATCCGATTTCCCGCGGATCGGCCTTGACAAGCATCCACACCGGTGTTTTACTTGGATTATGGCGAAATGTGATCTGTGCATCCATCATTGTGAACTGAAAGAAGGGCAGCGGGGCCGCTGCCTGGCCAGAGTATGCCGTGAAAACGCCATTGTTCCGGATAATTACGGATGCATCACATCTCTTGCATTAGATCCCATCGAAAAGAAACCGCTGGCGCATTTCCATCCGGGCAGCCGCATCCTCTCGGTCGGCAGCTTCGGCTGCAACCTGTCCTGCCGTTTCTGCCAGAATCACGAGATCTCACATCCGGAAGATCTGGAACAGCTGAAATACCAGTCGCATATTATAAGCCCCGAAGAACTGACCGCCCTGGCGGAACGCTGTGTGCCGGAAGGGAATATTGGTGTGGCCTTTACCTACAACGAGCCCTTAGTCGGGATCGAGTATGTCCTGGACACCGCAAAACTGGTTCATGCCCACAGTATGAAAACCGTCCTGGTCACTGCCGGTCTGGCTTGTGAAGATACCTGCGAAGCCCTGCGTGGGCACATCGATGCCATGAACATTGACCTGAAGGCATTTACCGACCGATTTTATAAAGAGATCTGCGGCGGCGACCGCAGTACTGTGATGCGCTTCATTGAAAAAGCAGCCACCTTCTCCCATGTGGAGATCAGCTGCCTGATCATCCCTGGGGAAAATGACCGCTTTGAAGAAATGGAGGAACTCTCCTCCTGGATCGCTTCATTGCCGGATGGCGAAAACATCCCGTTACACGTATCCCGCTTCTTCCCGAGATACCGGATGCAGGACCGCCCGCCCACCGATGTGGACCGCGTCTATGCCCTGGCCGAAACTGCCCGCAAACATCTGCGCTTCGTGCATACGGGGAATTGTTAGGATTTCTGTCATATGCTTTCCAGATAATAGTCATCGTGAATACAATGCCCGCTGCCTGCGCGGATCATTGCCTCATAATTTGCCGGAATACCGTATTCTTTTAAGCTTTCTTCCAATCCCTGACGGGTAAGCGGCGTTACCCTGTACCAGAAAAAGTTTTCGATCGTGCGCTGGCATACCTCGTCCAGCATATCAAACGGAAGCAGTTTTGCATTCAATACTTCCTTGTCTGTTAAAAAACCGTCTTTAAATGCAAAGCGCAGCACCGGCTGGTCACGCTTCATTAAGATGCCGGAGAGATTCCCCAGATCAAACTTTCCTTTCATACTGCCTCCTAAGCAATTCCGCTGCCTGCATATAGTAGTCATAAGCATTTCTGCTCGGAAATAATGCTTCCTCCAGATCCATACGGATACCACTCACCACATATGCGATGTCTTCCCTGCATCCCATATCCGCCAGATACGCCAGCGCATCCGTTTCGCATACGCCCAGCGGCTTTAAACGGAAATGAAACGGATCGATCTCTTCCAGCGTTTTTCCTTCGTAGATCTTCTGATGCTCAAACAATCCCAGGCCAAAATCAAAGAGCGGCGCAATTCCGTAGCTTCCGTCTTTTTTATAAAACAGCCCCAGATTATTGAAATGCCGGTCTTCATTCAAAAGAAGGAAATCCGCTGTAAACATAACACACAGATATGGCATGATATCCACACCGCATTCATCTCTCATTGTGTTGATCATCTGCCATAACCGTTCCTCACCGCTCCGGCAGTCTTCTACATATACCCGGAAACGATCATAGATCCTGGCAAATGAGATCCAAAGCTCTCCGTCTTTGCAGAAATCATCCGACCGCACCGCATGCAGATTTTTATCCGTCATCACGATCTCCTGATCTACAATAGGAACTCCCAAAGTATAATCCCTGCCAAAGATCCTTCCGGACAGATGCTCGACCATATAATCTTTCCAGTACCTGCCTTCATAATAAAACGGCAGCTTGATATACTTGTGATTTACCGGATCGTAATACTTTTCCTGCTCGCCTTTGGAACTACTGGCCAGATCCAGCTTCTGCAGTTTTCCGAGCACTACCCTTTCCAT
>JAFWRC010000266.1 GCA_017508825.1 Lachnospiraceae bacterium | reverse complement strand
CTGAGGATTTCAGAGGAGAATATCACTTGAAAGTATTTGTGATAAGACATGGAAAAGTAGATTTTTCCTGGAGCAGATCTTGTACTTCGGAACAGTTTGACAAGGACTGCGAAGAATATGATAAGTCTCCGATACGAAAGGAAAACATTTCTTTTCCGAAAACAAAATGTCAGAAGATTTATGTGAGTACATTATCCCGAAGCCGGGAAACTGCGAAAGAAATATTCGGAGAGAAAGAATTCATGGAATCAAAGCTGATCCATGAAGTGCCGCTGCGGTCGGCATTCGATACAACAAAGAAATTACCGTTATGGTTCTGGAATACGGCCGGAAGACTGCAGTGGTTTGTGAATAGCAAACGACAGCCGGAAGGCCGATATCAGACACGTAAAAGGGCAAAACAATTCGTAAAACGATTATGTATCGAGAATGAGGATTGTGCTATTGTAACCCATGGCTTCTATATGCATACGCTGATAAAAGAGATGAAGAGAGCAGGTTTTACGATAGAGAAAAATGCGATGCATTACAAAAATGGTCAGGCAATCGTTTGCAGAAAATGACTGGTATAAGTGGATAGAAGAGAATGGCACGAGGTGTTTGAACTATGTGGTTGCTGGATAAATTAACAAAGAAAAATATTTCATTTTCGTCAAACGTTGATAAGGCAAAGCAAGAGAATTCATGCCAACAGCAGGAAGATGAGCATAAGGTGGCGATGGATAAGCTATCACAGCGAGAGACCGAATTGGGATACGGATATGAGAACAATCTGCATCGGGTTTATGAGTATGTGATATCAGCGGATCCGGAGATCGCAGATCGTGCTGCCGGGATCATATCAGTTTATATGCAATCCAGAAAACCTTTTCAGATCATCCGGTTAAGCGATACATTTCGCCAATACACATCGTTGGAATGGGGGATTGAATGGAAAGAGATTGATCCGGCGGATCTGAAAAAGACGATCAAGAAGAAAGAAGATTATTTGTGGGTAATGCGTTTAGGAACATTTCATCCAAACGGTTTTTTTCGTGAAAAATGTATACGTGAGCTAAAGGATGATCCGGATTCCATTGCCTATCTGATCCTAAGGTACAACGATTGGTCGGATGTTGTGCGGAAGGAAGCGGTACAGGCGGCCGGTCTCCTATTTGGCTGGATAACCGAAAACGTGTATGAAGTACTTCCGTATATTGAAAAAATACGAAGAAGTTATCGACGGAATGAGGAAGATCTGAAGTTTTTGGAAGATGTATACTCAAAAAAATTATATTCGTTTTATCAGGCTTCCGGGTGGAATGGTCTCAGCATATACGATGCGTATACGCGGCGTGTGGCATATCGATTGCTGACAGAACGCGATCTGTTGCACAAAGATGAGATCAAGGAGATCGTGCAGAAGGAAAAGAGTGGACAATGCCTGCGTTTGATCGTGCATTCGTTTGTTCAAAAAAGCGATGTCGATATCGATGATCTGGATGAATTGATGAAGAGTAAAAGCGCGTATGTTCAGCGGAAAGCAATGGAAAAGAAGTATGAATTGCTGCTGGATTATTGGGAAGGATTGGAAGAGATGCTGCTCTCGCCGTCAAAAAGTATTAGAGGAACGGTTGCATTTATTCTTCGGAATAAAACAAAGATCGATATCCGGTCATACTATTATGAACATTTGAACCAGCGTGGAGAAGCACAGAAGGCGATCTGTATTCTGGGGATCGGTGAAAACGGAACAGAATCAGACGCGGACGAGCTGACCGGATATTTGGAAAACGGAAACGCCGGGATCGTGAAGAGTGCCTTACATGCGATAGGATGTTTGCATGCAGGCAAATACAGTGAAGTGTTCTGGAAATATCTGCAGGATGATCGTATCAGTGTGATGATCCACGCCTATCATGAGATCCTGGCACACGATATTACCTTCGGAGCCGAAAGGGTGTATCAGCTGTTTTGTGCAACGGAATCGATAGAGTTAAAGAAACGACTGGCAAAAATACTTTCCAAAGAATCCTACTGGGACAGACTGCCTTATCTGCTGATGCTGTATGATCATGAAAATGCGGAGATCCGGAGAAGCATATTTGCGGGATTGCAGGTGAAGAATATGTATAATACGATTTCGAAGGAGAAGGCAGAGTGGATCCTTGGGATCATGAATGACGAGAAATATGCAATTCCGGAATGGTTAAAAAAGAAGCTTGCATTTGATCTGAAGTGTGCGACAAACGGATGATCATATGCAGATAGAAGAAGACAATGCTGTGAGGATATGAAAATGATCTACGGTGCAATATTAGGAGATATTATCGGCTCCGTCAGAGAACTGCATAATGAAAAGAGTGAAGATTTTATTTTGTTTCCGCGGGAAAGTCATTTCACCGATGACTCGGTTATGACCATTGCAATCGCGGATAAACTCGTACATGATGATAAAGCGCTTTGCAATAACAGGAAATCCTATGCGATGTGGTATCGCCAGTACTATCGGAGGTTTCCGAATGCCGGATACGGCCAGATGTTTTCGGAATGGGCGCGGGAAGATAGTTTTTCCATACAAAGAAGTTACGGAAACGGCGCGGCGATGCGAGTGACGGCATTGGGATATGCGTGTAAAGATCTGCAGAGCTTATGGAAAGAGGTGGATGACAGCTGTTACTACACGCATAATCATAGAGAAGCGAGAAACGGCGCAAAAGCAATCGCTACGGCAGTCTTTCTTGCGAACAGGCAGGAGGATAAGGATGCGATCCGAAAATTTATCGAAAGGACGTTTAAGTTTACATTTCGCGCATTGGATGAAATACGGGATGCATATGAATTTAACAGCAGAACATCCTATACCGCACCACCGGCGCTGGAAGCATTCTTTGAATCATCATCCTATGAAACAGCCATCCGTAAGGCAATATCGATCGGTGGTGACAGCGATACGATCGCTTGTATGACGGGCGGGATCGCGGAAGCTTATTATCGGGAGATTCCGGAGAAGATCATGATGGACGGAAGCAGG